>NZ_CALKTQ010000198.1 GCF_937997465.1 uncultured Campylobacter sp.
TGTGCGGCGCGCGCGTATAGCCTTTTTTGATGATGTCGCTTCTCAAATTTGATCCTTTTAGTGAAATTTGGGCGATTTTATCGAATTTAGCTTTAAAAAGCTTAATTTAAATCAAATTTGAGTATATTTAAACTCTTTTAAAATAAGGGTAAAAATGCTTTTTAACTCATTTGCGTTTATAGTTTTTTTCTTACCGATTACTTTTGGGGTTTATTTTGTTTTAAATAAACTCAAATTCGTTCAACTCAGTATCTTTTGGCTCACGGTCGCTTCGCTATTTTTTTATGGATATTGGAATTTTATTTATATCCCGCTTATTTTAGGTTCGATTACGTTTAACTTCTACGTCGGTCATCTGCTCTGCGCTCACCCATCTCGCAAAAAACTTATTTTATGGGTGGGCGTCGTGGCAAATTTAGCCCTATTGGCCTACTACAAATACACCGACTTTTTGATAGAAAATTTTAACGGAATTTTCGGTACCGACGTACCTTTGCACCACGTTATTTTGCCTCTTGGCATTAGCTTTTTTACATTTACGCAAATAGCATTTTTAGTGGATTGCTACCATGAAAAAGTAAAAGAACCCAGCTTCCTTCGCTACGCGCTTTTCGTTACGTATTTCCCGCATCTTTTAGCCGGTCCTATCATCCACCACGCCGAGATGATGCCGCAGTTTGCAAATTTACGTTTAAAGCACATAAACTATAAAAATTTAAGCATCGGACTTTTTTTATTTTCAATCGGACTTTTTAAAAAGGTCGTAGTGGCCGATTTTTTCGCTAGATTTGCCCTTCACGGTTTTGACGTGTATACGACTCTTAGCATGAGCGAGGCATGGATCACGAGCCTTAGCTACACTTTTCAGCTATATTTTGACTTTAGCGGTTACACCGATATGGCGATCGGCATTTCATATATGTTTAACATTGTCCTGCCGATAAATTTCAACTCCCCCTACAAAGCGCTAAATATCCAAGACTTTTGGCACAGATGGCATATGACGCTCTCGAGATTTTTACGCGACTACATCTATATCCCGCTAGGTGGTAACCGCAGAGGCGAATACCGCACTTACGCTAACGTTTTTGCGGTGTTTTTGCTAGGCGGACTTTGGCATGGAGCGGGCTGGATGTTTATCATCTGGGGCGCGCTACACGGGTTTGCGATGATGGTTTGTAGATTTTATGGCGCGCATTTTCGCCCGATGAATAAATTTCTAGCCTGGTTTATAACGTTTAACTTTATAAATATCACTTGGATATTTTTCCGCGCCAGAGACCTAGATAGCGCGATGAAAGTGCTAAAAGGCATGTTTGATTTTAGCTCGGTTAAGATAAATTTTAACTACTTAGAGTACATAAGTAACTCTCTGGGATACAATCAAATAAATTTTATGGAAACACCGCAAATAGCCATGGGTACGTTCTGTGCTATTATGGGTATTACGCTTTTGGTTACGATTTTTGGGCGAAACTCGAATGAAATGGCCGCTAGAGCAAAATTTGGCTTTCTTACCGCGCTCTTTACGGCGTTTTTGTTGGCTTTGGTTTTTGCTTTTAGCTCCGGTGCGCAGGAGTCACCGTTTTTGTATTTTAACTTTTAGGATTAAATTTGAAAAAATATAAAATTTTTCTTTTGACGCTTCCTATTTTGACGCTAGTTATGATCGCGTTTTATATGGCGTTTGCGATGTTTCTCATCAGGGTTTCGTCGGCTCATCACTACGCGTATAAAAACTACCTCATCTCAAACACGACTGAACAAAACCGTATCATCGTCGAAAGCGGCTCAAACTCCTATCACGGTATCAACTCCCAGATGCTTGAAAAGCACTTTGGCAAGCTGGTTATAAATTTAGCCGATCACGGCGGTTATCCGCTACGCCACAGACTCTACCGAGCGGCCAAGCTAGCGCATAAAGGAGATATTTTTATCCTACCTTTGGAGTACAGGTACTACATCAACGATGTTCCGCCCGATACTTATTACTACGGACTTTTTTTTGAGATTCACCATTTTTACGACTATTTACCGTTTTTTGAAAAGCTAAAAACTATCTCGCAAATCCCGTTTCAAGCATTTATAAACGCGCTAATAAGAGACTATAAAGAAATAGCGGCATTTGAGATAAATTTCGATAACTTTATCAACAAAAAGCCTCAAGCCGTGCACGATTTTTCGCCGGATTTTAGAAACGGCGAACGCGGCGATTATAAATACATCGGCAAAGTAGAAGAAGCCAAAGACACGCAGATGCCGTGCCAAAAATACATATTTTTCACCGATTTTTCGGGTAGCAAAATCGGTATAAGCGATATTTTCAAAGAAAATTTAAATTTTATGAAAAAACTCGAGCGCGAAAAGGGGATCAAATTTATCTTTACCTACCCGGCCGTCGCAGGCGACGACTGCTACGACCTAAACTACCCACACGCCGCAGATAATCAAAAATTTCTAAAAGACGTAAAAAAGCTCATCGAAGATAACGGCTTTGAGATGATCGGCGATTATAAAGATAGCTATTTCCCGCGTAAATTTCTGCACGACACGTGGTTTCATCTAGTACCCGAGGCCAGAGATATGCGCACGCAAAAGCTAATCGAAAATCTCGAAAAGTCAAAATATGCAAAAGAGCTACACGCGAAGTAAAATTATATTTACTAGCGAGCGTAAATTTGGACTTTTGCTTTCTAACTAAGTTAAATTTGAGTAAATTTTACTCACCGTCATAATTTTTCGAACTAGAATTTGAAGTAAATTTAACGCAGGTCTTTTTATAGGAAATCGAAATTTGACGTAGAAAAATATGCAAATTTGAGCCCAAAAGTTCAAATTTAAGCGCAAAACAGAGCCCGTCTCGCGCTTATAAAATAGCTAGAGCGATTTTAGTCGCTCTAGCCTAACGAAGATAAAATTAATCCGCTACTTTCATCGCGCCGCCCGCGCCCAAACCGCCTTTTACGGTTTGCATTTTGTAGTTTCTGACGGCTTCTATTAGGTTATTCATCGAGTCGGTGAAGGCTGCTACTATGACTTTGCCCTCAGGCGTGTTGGCGTAGGCCCCAAGTCCTCCGCCTACCTTACTACCAAATAAGCCTCCAAGTCCTGCAAAGTCCGTGTTTCTAGCGCTTCCCTCGGCTGCCGCTAACTGTACGCCCGATCGGTTTTCGATTAGCGTTAGAACAGTACTTACGTCGCTCGTGCTAAACCCGCCGGCTACAGTACCTGCGACTGAGCCGAAAAATGCGCCTACGACGCCGCCTAGACCGCTAGTGTTGCTCTCGCTAAATGTTATCGTAGGAGTTAAGGTGTAGTCCGCGGCGACCATCTGACCTTTTTTGAAATTTGAGTTCTTTCTAAGCTCGCCCGACTCCATCAACGCGCGCTCTTCTAACATTTGGTTAAATGCCTTGCTACGCTCGACGACTACGAAGCAGTTTGACTGCTGAGCTAGGAGCCTAAGAACCGGGATAGTAGATGTTAGTTTGTACTGCCCGGTTACGACGGAGTACCAGTCGCTATTTCTATCCTCATAAATCGTAACCGTACCCATAGACTCGGTACATCTGGTTAGTCCAGAGTTAGTATTGTGCGCGCTTGAACCCGCAGCTGAGCCGGTAGCCGTCGTTTTAGCCCCAGGCGATCCCATACTCATCGACGACATACAACCCGTCAAAAGAAAAGGCAAAGCCAAAGTCGCAATCTTCGATGCGTTAAAAAACGATTTTTTCATTTATAACTCCTTAGATAAATTTACAAAATTGTAATATATTTGCGCTAAAAATTTACTTTATTTTAAATTTGATGTTATAAAATGATTTAGAAATAACCAGAAAGGATTTAACATGAAAAAACTTGTTTTAATCGCTATTTTTTCAGCGTTTTGTTTAAATTTGGCAAACGCTTACGACCGTTATTCAAACGAATCTTTAATAGTCATCCCGGATAACAGCTACAAATACAAAAAACGCCGCCACCGAGATAGATACGACGACGATGTAGTGATATATATGGACCCTCCATACGGCGGTTACAGACAAACCGACCGAGGCAGAGACTACCGCGACAAACTGGTCGATCAGTACATAAAAAACAATAACATAAAAAAAGGCGGCTCGAGCAAATCGGACGACCGAAGCTACGAAAGAGGCTACGACGACGGATATGATGACGGATACCGCGACAGACGCGACGATTATTACTATTCGCCTCGCCCGCAAGTAGGCATCCGCGTTAGATAAATTTGACGCCCGTTCGCCGCTAGTCATCAAATTTGATCTGCGGCGAAATTTGATTTACGAATTTTATTTATAAAAAGGAAAATAATGCTAACCAACCCCGTCGTGATCAGTATCCTAGTGATGACTGCGCTTTGTTTGCTGAGATTTAACATCCTGCTTTCCATCCTCGTCTCCGCCCTAGTCGCGGGTCTCATCTATCACGGCGGATTTGCCGGCGTAGGGGCCTTTTTTGGCGCGCTAACAGCTACCACATCGACGCTGATAACCGGCATGAAAGGCAACCTAGAAACCTCGCTCAGCTATATCTTGCTAGGCGCTCTCGCAGCCGCGATAGCCAACACGAACCTAACGGTGATCCTCATAAACGCCGTTAGCAAGGCTCTAGCGAAAACCAGCACCTATTTTGCTCTGATAATCGCCGCGATCGCGTGCTTGTCGCAAAATTTGATTCCCGTGCATATCGCTTTCATCCCGATTCTCATTCCGCCGCTTTTGCCACTGATGAACCGCCTAGGCATCGACCGCCGAGCCGTCGCGTGCGCGCTAACTTTCGGACTAAAGGCGCCATATGTGAGCCTTAGCGTGGGCTTTGGTCTTATCTTTCACGGTATCATACAAAAAGAGCTCGCAAACAACGGCGTAGAGGTGCAGATGAGCGAGATCTCAAGCGTAATGTGGATCGGTGGCCTTTCTATGCTAGTGGGCTTGCTTTTAGCCGTTTTCGTCTTTTACCGCAAAAGACGCGACTACGCGCACACTAAATTTGAAACGAGCGAAGAGCAAGAGGCACAGTTGGCCGCAAGCCTAAAAATGACGAAAAAAGAGTGGGCGGTGCTTGGCGGCGCGGTTGCGGCGTTTGGAGTGCAAATTTATACCGAGAGTATGCCCCTTGGCGCGCTTATCGGCCTGCTTGTTATGGTGGTTTTTGGCGGTATCGAGTACCGAAAAATCGACAAAATCATGGACAGCGGCCTAGCGATGATGGGCTTTATCGCATTTATCATGCTCGTTGCCGCGGGCTTTGGCTCGGTCTTGCGCGAGAGCGGCGGTATCGAGCAGCTAGTGAGCTTTGCTAGCGCAGTCGCCGGCGGTAAAATGGGCGGCGCGATCTTGATGCTAGCTATCGGCTTGCTTGTTACTATGGGTATCGGCACGAGCTTTGGCACGATACCGATCATCGCGGCGATCTACGTGCCGTTTTCTCTTTCGCTAGGATTTTCTCCGGCGGCTATTATCTTGTTAGTCGGTATCGCGGCGGCTCTGGGCGATGCGGGCAGTCCCGCTAGCGATAGCACGCTAGGGCCTACGAGCGGTCTAAACGCCGACGGCCAGCACAA
>NZ_CALKTQ010000199.1 GCF_937997465.1 uncultured Campylobacter sp.
AAAATTTTAAGTAGAAAAATGACGAATTTAAACGAGAGATTTTTGCAGACGGTGAGCCTTGAGGAGCTTCCGCCCGAGTTTAAACCGCTGGGTAAAAGCCTAAACCGCCTAATCGAGCGCATTCAGACGTTCGTGCTTTATCAAAAGGAGCTTTTTGTCGGCGTCGCGCACGAGCTAAAAACGCCGCTTGCGGTGATGAAAACCAAAAACGAAGTGACGCTAATAAAGCCGCGTGAGAGCGAAAAATACATAGAAGCGCTCAAAAACAACAACGAAGCGATCAATCAGATGAACAAAATGATCGGCTCGATCTTAGAGATCGGGCGGCAAGAGGGCGCGCAGTTTGAGGAGGCCGTGCGTATCGACATCATCGAGTTTTTAAATCAATCGGCGAATAATTTTAAAATTTTAGCTCGCGGCGAGGGCAAGGATATAGCGACAGATTTTGCTCCGAGTAGTCTTGAGATGACGCTACAAACGACGCTTTTAACGCATGTTATCCAAAATTTCGTCCAAAATGCGATCAAATTTTCTCCTCGTGGCGCCGTTATCACGCTGCGCTCGCGTCTTAGTGAAAACGAGTTTATCATCGAGGTCGTAGACGAGGGCTGCGGTATCGATGAGAGCAAGGATCTTTTTGCGCCGTTTAAGCGTTTCGGTGATAAGGGCGGAGCGGGGCTTGGGCTATTTTTGGCCAAGGGCGCAGCTCAGGCACTGGGCGGTTCCGTGTCTATCAAAAACCGAACCGACGGGCGCAGCGGTGCTGTCTCAACCCTCACTTTAGCGATAAATAAAAATAATAAAGGCAAATAAATGGCAAAACGAACCGCCGTCATAGATCTGGGCTCAAATTCGATGCGAATGGCGATTTTTGAAAAGACTTCGCGTTACGCGTTTCACATCATCGGCGAATTTAAGATGAAGGTGCGTCTGGGTGAGGGCGCGTACGAGCACGGCGGCGAGATCTCGGAAAAGTCGATGCAAAAGGCCTGCGAAGCGCTAAGCGAGTTTAAAAATATCGCAAAAAACTACAAATGCGCGAAAATTTTCGCCATGGGTACCTCGGCTCTGCGCGATGCCCCAAACGCCGGCGAGCTCATAAGCATGGCGCGCAAAGAGCTTGGGATAAATTTAAAGGTCGTTAGCGGCAAGGATGAGGCGACGTTTGGCGGAGTGGCGGCGCTAAATTTACTCGAGCCGCTAGAGGAGTTCGTCACGCTTGATATCGGCGGGGGGTCTGCCGAGCTGGCGCTTGTTAGTGGCGGCAAGATAACTGACGCCGTGTCGCTAAATTTAGGTACGGTGAGATTAAAGGAGCTATTTTTCGATAAGAAAAATTTAAACGCTGCAGCGCCCTTTATCAAAGAGGCATTTAAAAGCTTGCCTAAAAACTTTAAAAGCAAAAACCTAGTCGCCATCGGCGGTAGCCTGCGCGCGATATCTTCGGCCATCATGTCGGCGCAAGACTATCCGCTAAAAACCGTGCATAACTTTGCCTACAAATTTCAAAACCACAAAAATTTCATCGAAAATCTTGCCCGAGCGAGCGTACTGGAGCTTGGGGAATTTGGCATCAAAAAAGACCGCTTCGATACGATTAGAGAGGGCGCGCTCATATTTTTAGGCGCAGTGGATGCTGTGGGTGCGCAAAATATCTACACCAGCGGCGCGGGCTTTAGAGAGGGCGTATTTTTGAGCGATATATTGCGTCCGACGCGTAAATTTCCGCCGAATTTCAACCCGAGCGTGAGGAGCTTGCAGGATAGATTTTTGCTAGACGATAACAAGACGATCGTAAAATACGCCAAAGATCTATTTGCCGCGCTAGAGCCGCTACATGGGCTTGAGGGGCGATACGAGAGCGAGCTAGCCGTGGCTGCTAGGCTACACAGCGTGGCGCAGTGCTTGGGGTTTTATGGCGAGCACGCTAGCTCGGCGTTTTTCGTGCTAAATGCCCTAAACTACGGCTTTTCGCATGCGC
>NZ_CALKTQ010000200.1 GCF_937997465.1 uncultured Campylobacter sp.
TGAGCTTGACGCCGCCAAGCCGTTTTTTGTGATGCCGATATCTTCGGTGACTGGACAAAATATAAATGAGCTAAAATTTGCCCTGCTTGAGCTTCTAAAAAAGGAGCTGTAGATTGTGCTAAAGCCGCGCTACAGAGGGCTTTGACGAATGGAAGCTTCAGTGTGCCCGTATATGCGGTTAAATTTTATTTTTATCGCTCGCAAACGCCGCAAAAAGATAAAATTTAAGAAGGCGAAATGAATAAAATTTTTATTCTAGTATTTTTATGCTTCGGCGCATACGGTTGCGATCCCGCCGATCCGGTGCCGAATTTTATGGACTTTAACGACAAGGATAATGGCGGCGCGCTGAGCTTGCAGGAGTGGATGGCGAGCGAGGTGCCACATGGGTTAAAAGTAGAGCTAAATTTGCGCTCAGGCCCAGAATTTAAGAGATTAGACGCTAATCATGACGGCAAGATTAGCCTTGATGAGCTGGGAGCGAAACCGTCTGCAAAGATTTATTGGTCCGAAGATCCGTGCGCTTCTTGGCCGTGGAAGGATCAAGGCGGAGATGAAAATCAATTCGCCGTCAAATAAGGCGCACGAGCGTGAACCAGGGTTTATCTCACGGTATGCGTCAAATTTATTGCGAGCACGGTCGGCGCCCGTGTGATCGCTCGCGTCGCGATTTGGCTAAATTTAAAGGAAAAGAATGAATATAGTTTTTATGGGTACTCCCGAGTATGCGGCTAAAATTTTGCGCGTGCTTGTGGAGGCGAAATTTGAGATCGCGGCCGTATTTACGCAGCCCGACAAGCCTGTGGGTAGGAAGCAAATTTTAACTCCGAGCGAGGTGAAAATTTACGCGCAGAAGCACCTGCCCGCCGTACCGATCTTTCAGCCTGCGACACTCAAAGATGAGGCGGTCGCGGCACAGATAAAAGAGCTAAAGCCTGATTTTATAGTGGTCGCGGCATACGGTAAAATTTTGCCGCAAAGCGTGCTTGATATCGTGCTTTGCATAAACCTGCACGCTTCGATCCTGCCTAAATACCGCGGCGCAAGCCCGATCCAAAGCGCAATACTAGCTGGCGAAAAGCGGACGGGCGTGACGGCGATGCTGATGGATGCGGGGCTTGACACGGGCGATATGCTCGATTTTGCCTACACGCCTTGCGAAGACAAGACGGCGGCGCAGCTCTTTGACGAGCTCGGGGATCTGGCGGGTGAGCTTATCGTGCGAGTGTTGCGAAATTTTGCAAATTTGACGCCGATTAAGCAAGATGACGCGCAGGCTACGCACTGCAAAAAAATAAGCAAATCTGACGGACTTTTTGGCTTTGAGCAGAGCGCAGAGCAAATTTGTAATAAATTTCGCGCGCTAACGCCCTGGCCCGGGATCTATCTAGCTAGCGGGTTAAAAATTTTAGAACTAGAGCTTTTGCGCGAATCTTTCGGGCGTAAATTTCAATGCGCGGGCGAAATTCTGCACGTCGATAAGCTCGGCTTTTGCGTTTCTTGCGGTGAGGGCGCGGTTAAGATTATGAAGGTACAAGAGCCCGGCAAAAAGCCCGTGGACGCTAGCGCCTATCTAAACGGCAAGCGCCTTGGCGTCGGCGATATAGCTTTGTAATATGAGCAGAGCAACGGTAGCAAGCGCGCCAAAACATCAAATTTAGCGTAAATTTAAAAGGAATAAAATTTGAGAATAGAGTTCGCAGATAGCGTCCCATCTACGCAAAAAGTTTTGGTCGAAGGGCTGCGAAACGGCGAAATACAGCCGCCTTTTGCGCTCGTGGCAAAAGAGCAGACACAAGGTATCGGTAGCAGAAATAACACGTGGAGCGGGCTAGAGGGCAATCTGTTTTTTTCGTTTTGCATGAGCGAGACGGCGCTGCCAGGCGATCTAAAGGGCGAGTCGGCGTCGATTTACTTTTCGATGATAATGCGCGAAGTGCTCGCGGCTCGCGGCTCGCAAATTTGGCTAAAATGGCCGAATGATTTTTATGTTGGCGACAAAAAAATCGGCGGAACCTTGACGACGAGAGTCGGCGAAATTTACGTTTGCGGTATGGGTATAAATCTAAAAAACGCGCCCGAAAACGCTGGAATTTTAGATATAGACGTGAGCCCTAGCGTCGCGGTCGGAGAGTTTTGTAAGAGATTACAAGCAGCTCCGTCTTGGGCGGAAATTTTTAAAAAATTTGAGAGCGAATTTGAAAAATCAAGAGAATTTATCACGCACTGTGAGGGCGAAGAGGTGTCACTCAAATACGCAAAACTCCTATCTGACGGCTCTTTGGATATAAATGGTCGAAGGGTTTTTTCACTCAGATAAATTTGCTTAAATTTGACGTAAAATTTAATATTTTTACAAAATATCGGCGGGTACGCACCGCAAAATTCTTTCAGAAATTTTAAAGCCGAAACTAAACTTGGACAAAGTAAGTTTTTTGTAAAATTAATCAATTAAAAAACAAAAAATTGGAAAATTCTCATGTGTGAAATTATAACCATTGCAAACCAGAAAGGCGGCGTCGGAAAGACGACTACGGCGGTAAATTTGGCTGCATCGCTGGCGGTAGCCGAAAAAAAAGTCTTACTCATCGACATCGATCCACAAGCAAATGCGACAACTGGAATGGGTTTTAGTAGAAACGACTACGAATATAATATATATCACGTACTCACCGGCCGCAAAAAGCTGTCTCAAATAGTGCTAAAAACCGAGATACCGACGCTTTTTCTAGCGCCTTCAAACATCGGTCTCGTGGGTATAGAGCAAGAACTAAGCGAACAAAACAAAGACTATCAAAAGATACTAAAAAGTAAGATCGAAGAGGTCGAGGGGCAGTATGATTTTATCATCATCGATAGTCCTCCGGCACTGGGCAGTATCACCGTAAACGCTCTAAGTGCTAGCGATAGCGTGATAATCCCGATACAGTGCGAATTTTACGCATTAGAGGGACTTGCGCAAATTTTAAATACGGTAAAAATCATCAAAAAAACCATAAATCCGAAGCTAAATATCAAAGGATTTTTGCCGACTATGTACAGTTCGCAAAATAACCTCGCCAAGGAAACAGTGGCAAATTTAAAGCAGCATTTTGAAAATAAACTGTTTAAAAACAAGGATATGGGCGACGAATTCGTAATAGTACCGCGAAACGTAAAGCTTGCCGAAAGCCCGAGCTTTGGTAAGCCAGTGATTTTATACGACATAAAATCACCCGGCTCGGTGGCGTATCAAAATTTGGCATGCTGTATTTTAGGATAACAAATGGCTAAAAAAGGCGGACTAGGGCGCGGACTAGAAGCGATTTTGGGCGATGTGGAGCTTGCGTACAAAGCTGAGCTAAACGAGGGCAACAGTGATATGGTAAAAGATATCGACTTGGACTTGATCGTGGAAAACCCGTATCAGCCGCGTAAAAATTTCGACGAGACCGCGCTAAGAGAGCTTAGCGAAAGTATCAAAAGGCACGGACTTATACAGCCTATCATCGTCATAGAAAAAGACGGCGGATATATGCTGATCGCGGGCGAGAGGAGATTTCGCGCGACTAAGCTACTAGGCGAAAGCAAGATAAAGGCCATAGTCGCCGACATCGAAAGTCAAAGCCTTCGCGAACTAGCACTCATAGAAAATATCCAAAGAGAAGACTTAAATCCGATCGAGCTTGCGAATTCCTACAAAGAGCTTATAGACGAATACAAAATTACGCAGGACGGGCTTGCAAACATCATCCACAAAAGCAGAGTTCAGATAACAAATACCATGCGGCTTTTGAGCCTTAGCGCCGTGACGCAGGAGTATATAAAAGAGGGCAAACTAACGCAAGGACACGCCAAAGTCATCGTAGGTCTTGAGCCAAACGACGAAAAAACGGCGGTTGATACTATCATCGGGCAGCGTCTTAGCGTGCGCGAGACGGAAAATTTAGTCAAAAATCTAAAAAATAAGCTGCCGCCTAAAGCCGCACTTAAGCTAGATGAGAGATACCTTGAAAGACTAACAAATTTAAAAGAGATTTTTTCTAAATTTGACGTGCCGGTTAAGATAAAAGGCAAAAAAATCACTATCGAATTTGATGACATAGCAGATATCGATAGGCTAATAAACAAGATAAAATAAAAATATTTCTTTAAATTTAGCTTGTTTTATCTTTTTTTTTTGTAAAATAAGCACGATTTTATTATGCTTAAGAAAATATTAAACTTTAAGGAGATTTGATGTTGGAAATTAATTTGCCGCTAGTCGTCCTAACGGCAGTTATTTTTCTAGGGCTTATCGCCGTTTTAAATTCCATCCTTTACAAGCCTCTACTTAATTTTATAGACGCTAGAAACGATGCGATAAAAAACGACGAAGAGAGCGCTAGCAAAAATACGAGCGATCTTGGCGTGTATGAAGCGCAGATAGAACAGCTCATAGCTGCCGCAAGAAACGAAGCTGGCAAGATCAAGCAGGAGGCTATCAATGCCGCAAAAGATGCGGCCGCTAAGATAGTTAGCGAAAAGCGCGGAGTTTTGGAGGCTGATTACGATGCTTTTATTCAAAATTTAAACTCTCAAAAGAGCGATTTTAGAGCTGATTTGCAGCAAAAATTGCCTGAACTTCAAGCTGCTTTAAAAGCAAAACTCGCAAGGATTTAATATGAAAAGCAAAATTTTACTTTTATTATGTCCTTTTGTTTTAATGGCGGACGGCGGATACGACATCGTGCCTAGGACGATAAACTTTATCGTTTTTGCCGCGATTTTGTATTATTTTATAGCGAACCCTATCAAAAATGCCTACAAAGGAAGAATCGCCGGTATCGCGGCGAGACTTGATAATATCGAGCAAAAGCTAAAGGACTCAAAAGCCAAAAAAGACGACGCTCTAAGGCGCGTAGAAGAGGCTAAAGCAAATGCGGCTAGCCTAGTAGAAACGGCTAGAAAAGAGGCTGTTTTGATTTCTGAGCGTATCAAAGAAGAAACCAGACAAGAGGTCGCAAATTTAGAAAAAAGCTTCCAAGACCAAAAAGAATTTGAAAAAAGACGCATGGTTAAGTCCGTTGTGGGCGAAATTTTAAATGAAATTTTTTCAAGCGATAGTGTGAAAATGGATCAAAGCGAGCTTATAAATATCATGCTTAAGAGGGTCGGCTAATGAAAGAACTTATAGCAAAAAAATACGTAAAAGCCCTAGTTGGTGACCTTAGCAAAGATGAGTTTAATAGCTTTACCGCCAAGCTACAAGAGATCGCAAATGCATTTGCAAATGAAAAATTTCAAAATATCATCGTTTCGCCGAATTTAAAAAATAGCCAAAAAGCGGATTTTGTTCTATCTTTAGTCGGTGAGGCGGATCAGAAATTTGTAAATTTCATAAAGCTACTCGGCGAAAATAAAAGGCTTGATATTTTGCCTAATATCGTTTCGGAGCTTTTGGCGCAAAAGTCAAAAATGGATAATGTTTTTTACGGTAAAATTTACGGTGGCTCGCAGATTAGTCAGGCTCAAATTTCAGAGCTCGAAAGCAGCTTTTCTAAGAGATTTAACGCAAAAATCATTTTAGAGGCGGTAAAAAGCGACTACAACGGTATCAAGATTGAACTAGACGATTTGGGCGTGGAGACTAGCTTTTCGGTAGATAGGCTAAAAGCCCAAATGAGCGAATACATATTAAAAGCAATATAAAGGAGAAAAAGCGTGAGTGCAAAAATAAAAGCAGATGAAATCAGCGCCATCATCAAGGAAAGGATTGAAAATTTCAGCCTTAACGTTGATGTGAACGAGACGGGCAAAGTTATATCCGTAGCCGACGGCGTTGCTAACGTTTACGGCCTAAAAAACGTTATGGCTGGCGAGATGGTCGAGTTTGAGAACGGCGAAAAAGGCATGGCTCTAAACCTAGAGGAAAGCAGCGTCGGTATCGTTATTTTGGGTAAAACGGACGGCATCAAAGAGGGCTCGAGCGTAAAACGCCTAGCTAAGCTCTTGCGCGTTCCTGTGGGCGATGCTTTGATAGGCCGCGTTGTAAATTCACTCGGCGAGCCGATAGATGCTAAAGGCTCGATAGAAGCTAGCGAGACTAGATTTGTTGAGGAAAAAGCAAAAGGCATCATGGCTAGAAAGAGCGTTCACGAGCCGCTTCAAACGGGCATCAAGGCTATCGACGCGCTAGTGCCGATCGGTCGCGGACAACGCGAGCTCATCATCGGTGACCGCCAAACGGGTAAAACTACCGTCGCGATAGACACAATTATCAACCAAAAAGGTCAAGACGTTATTTGTATCTACGTAGCGATCGGGCAAAAACAATCAACGGTCGCGCAAGTCGTTAAAAAACTTGAAGAGTACGGCGCTATGGAGTATACCATCGTCGTAAATGCAGGCGCTTCTGACGCTGCCGCGCTTCAGTACCTAGCTCCATATGCGGGCGTAACAATGGGCGAATATTTTAGAGATAATTCTAGACATGCCCTAATCATCTATGACGATCTTTCAAAGCACGCCGTCGCATACCGCGAAATGAGCTTGATTCTTCGCAGACCGCCGGGTCGCGAAGCGTATCCTGGCGACGTTTTCTATTTGCACTCTCGTTTGCTAGAGCGCGCATCTAAGCTAAATGATAAGCTTGGCGCAGGTTCTCTAACGGCTCTTCCTATTATCGAGACTCAAGCAGGCGACGTTTCGGCGTATATTCCGACGAACGTTATTTCTATCACCGATGGTCAAATTTTCCTTGAGTCTGATCTATTTAACTCAGGTATCCGCCCTGCGATCAACGTCGGTCTTTCGGTTTCTCGCGTCGGCGGCGCGGCCCAGATAAAGGCAACTAAACAAGTTTCTGGAACATTGAGACTTGACCTTGCGCAATACCGCGAGCTTCAAGCGTTTGCACAGTTTGCGAGCGACCTAGACGAGAGTTCGAGAAAACAGCTCGAGCGCGGTCAAAGAATGGTCGAGGTATTAAAACAGCCTCCTTACAGCCCGCTCGCAGTTGAAAAGCAAGTCGTTATTATCTTTGCCGGTACGAAAGGCTACCTAGATGATATCCCGACTGTAGCGGTTACAAAATTTGAAGCTGAGCTTTATCCTTATATTGAGGCGAAGTATCCTGAAATTTTCGAGCAAATTCGAACAAAAAAAGCACTTGATAAAGAGATCGAGGAGCTTTTGCATAAGGCGCTAAAAGACTTTAAAGCGACGTTTGCCGCTAACTAAGGCTAGAATATGTCAAATTTAAAAGATATAAAACGAAAGATCAAGAGCGTCCAAAATACCCAAAAAACGACGCGCGCAATGAAGCTGGTATCTACAGCCAAACTTCGCAAGGCTGAAGAAGCCGCTCGTCACTCTAGGGTTTATGCGCTCAAGATCAATGAAGTTTTATCTGAAATAGCCTATAAAATCAACCAATATCGCTCCGTAAATGCCGAGAGCAAATTTTTCGACGTTAAGGAGAATATCGAGAAGGTTGATATTATATTCGTCACCGCAGACAAGGGGCTTTGCGGCGGTTTTAATATTCAGACTATTAAAACCGTTAGAAATATGATTAACGAATTTAAGGCGAAAAAAGTAAAGATAAGACTTCGCGCGGTAGGTAAAAAAGGTATAGAGTTTTTTAGCTTCCAGGGTATAAATTTGCTTGAAAAATACGTCGGCGTAAGCTCGTCTCCTACTTATGAGAAAGCTCAAAATATCATAAAAGACGCGATAGACGACTTCATAAGCGGTACGACGGATAAGGTTATTTTGGTACATAACGGCTACAATAACATGATCTCTCAACAAATTCGTATAAACGATATCGTGCCGGTCGAGCCGCCGAAACTCGTCGAAGTCGAGACGAATTCTTTGATGGAATTTGAGCCGAGCGACGACGGTAAAATTTTAAACGAACTACTTACGAAGTATTTCGAATATAGCATGTATTACGCTTTAGTAGATAGTCTTGCAGCCGAACATAGCGCTAGAATGCAGGCGATGGATAATGCGACCAATAACGCCAAAGAGCGCGTCGCACAGCTAAAACTATCGTATAATAAGGCTCGCCAAGAGTCTATCACCACTGAGCTTATTGAGATCATCAGTGGCGTCGAATCAATGAAATAATTAAGGAGTATGGATGAAAGGTATCATTTCTCAGGTAATGGGTCCGGTAGTCGACGTCGATTTCACGGATTATTTACCCAAGATCAACGAAGCCGTTGAAGTAAATTTCGAGGTTGAGGGCAAGCAAAATAGACTTGTGCTAGAGGTTGCCGCGCACCTTGGCGATAACCGCGTAAGAACTATCGCTATGGATATGAGCGAAGGCTTAACTAGAGGCCTTGAGGCTACGGCTTTAGGCGCGCCTATTAGCGTTCCGGTCGGCGAAAAAGTTTTGGGAAGAATTTTTAACGTCGTCGGCGATCTAATCGACGAGGGCGAGGGTGTAGAATTTGACAAAAAATGGTCTATTCACCGCGATCCTCCGCCGTTTGAAGAGCAAAGCACAAAAAGTGAAATTTTTGAAACAGGCATAAAGGTAGTTGACCTTTTGGCTCCTTACGCAAAGGGCGGTAAAGTTGGACTATTCGGCGGTGCCGGTGTCGGTAAGACGGTTATTATCATGGAGCTGATTCACAATGTTGCATTTAAACACAGCGGCTACTCTGTATTTGCAGGTGTTGGCGAGAGAACGCGCGAAGGAAACGACCTTTATCACGAGATGAAAGAAAGTAACGTTTTGGACAAAGTTGCCTTGTGCTACGGCCAAATGAACGAGCCACCAGGAGCAAGAAACCGTATTGCTCTAACAGGCCTAACAATGGCTGAGTATTTCCGTGACGAGATGGGACTTGACGTTTTGATGTTTATCGACAATATCTTCCGTTTCTCTCAGTCGGGTGCAGAGATGTCGGCACTTCTTGGACGTATCCCGTCTGCCGTTGGTTATCAGCCGACTTTGGCGAGCGAAATGGGTAAATTCCAGGAGAGAATTACGTCAACTAAAAAAGGTTCAATTACTTCGGTTCAAGCCGTTTACGTCCCTGCAGACGACCTTACCGACCCGGCTCCTGCGACCGTTTTTGCGCACCTTGATGCGACTACCGTTCTAAACAGAGCTATCGCGGAAAAGGGAATTTATCCTGCGGTCGATCCGCTTGATTCAACATCAAGAATGCTCGATCCTCAAATTTTAGGCGGTGAGCACTATAAAGTCGCTCGCGGCGTGCAGGCGGTCTTACAAAAATATAAAGATCTTCAAGACATCATCGCTATCCTTGGTATGGACGAGCTTAGCGAAGAAGATAAGGTCACGGTTGACCGTGCTAGAAAGATCGAGAGATTTTTATCTCAGCCGTTCTTCGTTGCCGAGGTATTTACGGGAAGTCCTGGTAAATACGTAAGTCTTGAAGAGAATATTGCCGGCTTTAAGGGAATTTTGGAAGGTAAATATGACGATTTGCCGGAAAACGCATTTTATATGGTAGGAAACATCGACGAGGCGATAGCAAAAGCTGAAAAACTTAAAGCCTAAATTTAAAGGAAAAAGTAATGAATAAATTACATTTAGAAATCGTTACGCCTGAGGGTTTAGTGTTTTCAAACGATATCAAAAGCGTAGTTTTGCCTGGTAGTGAGGGCGAGTTCGGGGTTTTGCCCGGACACGCTTCGCTTATTTCGCTTTTAAAAGCCGGCGTTATAGACATCGAGAGCGAAGACAAAAGTCATGATGCCGTCGCGATAAACTGGGGATATGCCGAGATAAACGAGGGTAAGGCGACCATCCTTGCCGATGGCGCCGTTCACGTGTCTGGAAATTCAGAGAGCGAAATAGCAAATTCATTGCAAAAAGCAAAGGATTTGATCGCTAGCATGAGTAGCGAGAACAACGCTATGGCTGCTGCCGTAGCAAAACTAGATAGTATGGCTCGGACAAGATAGTGGCTGGGCTTGATATTTTTTTGAACTACTTATCAAGAAGTAGTTTTATTACTATATTCGTACTTAGTTGGCTCTCTTTTTATTTCATAATAAGCCTTACCATACTTTTGTCTCGTATGGCAGGGCTTAGCTCTTGGCAAAAAAAAGAGCAAAATGCGCTTGAGTCGCTGTTAATGGGCGGCTCTAAACATACTCTAAACGACTCCGTTTTAAAAAGATTCGTAAGCGGCTCCATATCTAAAGAAAAGCTTTCGGTCGCCGTTAGTATTTCAGAGAGGAATGCTACTAGCGGCATTACTTGGCTTAGCATTATTGCTTCTACATCGCCTTTTATCGGACTTTTCGGTACGGTTGTTTCTATCTTGGAGACATTTTCTCAGCTTGGTCAAGGCGGAGGAAATTCGTCGTTAGGAGTTATTGCTCCAGCTATTAGTGAGGCTCTCGTGGCTACCGGAGCAGGTATATTTGTAGCGATTCCCGCTTATACGTTTAGCTTGCTTATCAAACGAAAAGCGTATGAGCTCATGGGTGTCATCAGGCGTGAAGTCGATATCCTAGTAACGCTTAAAGAAGATCAATGATAAATCTCGACGAAACTCCGGAGCTAAACATAACTCCGCTTGTGGATATCATGCTTGTTTTGCTGGCGATCCTTATGGTTACGACGCCTACTATTGTTTACGAGGAGCAAATTTTGCTACCGGACGGCTCAAAAACTAAAACATCCTCGGCTCAAAAAAAAGATTTGACTGTTATCGTTGATGCCACAAAAAAGGTTAGAATAGATCAAAATACCATGAATTTGCGCGAACTTCCTGACAATATAGTGCTTATCGGGGCAAAATACGATAAAAACTCGCCTGTTTATATTAAGGCCGACAAAAGCCTCATATACGATGATGTGATGTTTGTTTTAAAGAGCGTAAAAAACGCAGGCTTTACAAAGGTAGCGCTCCAGACTAATGGATAAATTTGATCTCAAATTTAACACTTCCGGTTACTTCTTACTATCGGCTTTTCTTTACCTTTGTATCATAAGCGGTATTTTTATCAAGCTTACCTATTTTAAGGAAGAGCCTAAAAAATACACCGATACTAAAGATGCTTTTATGGATATTATGATAGTTGAGCGCGAGCCTGACATCACCGTAAAAGCACCCGAGCCCAAAAAAGAGATTGTAAAAGAGGAAAAACCTCAACCGGTAAAGGAAGAGGTTAAAAAAGAAGAGCCAAAGCCGGACACTACAAACAAGCCGCCTGAACCGGATCCTGCACCGCCAAAACCTGAAGAAAAAAAGATCGAAGAGCCAAATTTAAAGGATTTATTCGGCAGTATTGATACCTCTAAGCTAAAAGAGGATAAGGTTACGAAGAAAAAAGAGCAACCAAAAGAGCAAAGTCGTAAAAAACCGGAAAAAGTCCAGATAACGAGCCAGCAAAAAAAAGCTAGCGACGTTATAAATGCGCTTACTTTAGATCAGGTTGCCAAGACTCCAAAGTCGCAAATGACAGGCGAATACAACGAATACTTCGGTATGATTAGTAGAATTTTACAGAGCAAATGGAGTGCTTATAAGGCTGATTCTACCGATGAGGCGGAGGTTGAGATCGTCATTGGCATTGATGGATCGTTTAGTTACGATATAAAAAAGTTATCGTATAATAGCGAATTTAATAACAAAGTTAGGGATTTCTTGCAAAGTATGACTTTTGAGAAATTTCCGCCGCCTACTCAGATAGGCAGAGCTGTTAGGCTCGGAACCAAACTAGAAGACAAACTAGAATAATGGAGGAAAAATGAAGAAAATTTTACTTTTTCTTACTTTTACCAGTTGGCTTTTTGCTGTTGATGCAACTATTTCGGTCGTCAACAAAGGCTTAGCCCTACCAAAAATCGTGCTTCAAGACGCTACAACGGCCGTCGGCGATCAGGCTTTTAAAAGCAAATTTCATAAAATCATGTTGGGCGACTTGAAGGTCAGCTCTGATTTTGAGGTTGTGGACGAATATATCGCCAGTAGCTATGAGGGTGACTCGAATACGAACGTGATGAGTGAAAAAGGTGCACAGCTTATATTTAGATACGCGCTTGAGGGCTCTGCAAACTCGCCTCTAACTCTCAGAGTTAAGCTAATAAATGCAAAAACGGCGACTACTCAGTACGAGAAAATTTATAATATGAACGACGGATCAAAGTATCCGTTTATCGCGCATAAAGCGATAGTTGAGCTTATCAACGAGCTAAAAATGCCGCCTGTAAACTGGATGGAGAAATTTATCATCTTTGCCAAAGGAACTGGTTCAAAGCAAAGCGAGATCGTTATAGCCGACTACACTTTGACCTACCAAAAAGTACTTGTTCGCGGCGGTTTGAATATATTTCCTAAATGGGTAGGAGCTGATCAGAGTGCATTTTATTACTCTGATTACAGTGGCAAAAACTTAGTTCTTTATAGATATGACGTTGCAAGCGGCCAAAAAACTAAAATTTTAGATAGCAAGGGTGGTATGCTTATAGCCTCCGACGTTAGCCAAAACGGAGATAAAATTTTGCTAACTATGGCTCCGCAAGATCAGCCTGATATCTATATATACGATCTAAATTCAAAAAGACTATCTCAGGTAACCAACTATAGCGGCATAGACGTCAACGGCAACTTCGTCGATGGCGACAGACGCGTAGTTTTCGTTTCCGATAGACTCGGCTATCCTAACGTTTTCGCACAAAACGTCGATGGAAGCGGTTTTGAACAGTTGGTCTATCACGGCAAAAACAACAACTCCGTCAGCACCTATCAAAACTATATAGTTTACTCCAGTAGAGAAGACGGTAAGAGTAGCTTTGGAACGAGAGATTTTAACATTTACATGATCTCTACGCAGACTGATTACATCAGACAGCTTACCGCAAGCGGTAAAAATTTATACCCTAGATTTTCTAGCGACGGGCAAAGTGTAGTGTTTATAAAAGAGCTTGGCGGCCAGAGTTCTCTTGGTATAATTCGCGTAAATGAGAACAAAAGTTTCCAATTTCCGTTAAAAATCGGTAAAATTCAGTCTATTGATTGGTAATATTTAGTAAATTTTATGATATAATCACGTTAAATTTCTATAAAAGGATGAAAATGAAAAAAGTAGTTTTAACTTCTGCTGCTATTGCGGCTTTATTGTTGAGCGGTTGTAGCTCTAAAAACCCTGAAGTTGATATGAGCGCTGACGCTAATCAAAATATGGGCGGTATGAACTCAAGCGATAACATGATGAGTGATAGCGAGAGATTGCAACAATTAATCTCAAGCATTGAAGGTCAAGTTCAAACTGTATACTTCGACTTTGACAAATTTAACATCAAAGGCGACATGCAGTCTGCTATCAACACAAACGCAAGCCTATTTAATCAATCAGAGGCTCAAGCTCTTTCTGTAAAAGTAGAGGGCAACTGCGACGAGTGGGGTACTGATGAGTACAACTATGCGCTTGGTCTAAAAAGAGCAAAAGCTGCTAAAGACGCGCTTGTAAAACAAGGCGTTGCGGCTGACAGAATCACGGTTGTAAGCTATGGCGAAAGCAATCCTGTTTGCACAGACAAAACAAAAGCTTGCGACGCTCAAAATAGACGTGCTGAATTTAAAGTTCTTCCATAATTAATTTTATGACGAATTTAAAAACTTTCGTGGCTCTTTTTATAGGAGCCACTCTCTCTTATTCCGCCTCCAATGAAATTTCGGTATTTGATGCTGGAAATTTAGATAGCTCGAGTCCCTACGGTTTGACCGATAACGAAAAAACTTTTCTAAAGAACAAGCAAAACGTAGAAAATTTAAGTAGAAACATGGGCGACGTCGAGTCAAATTTAAATGCTATGCAAGAGCGCTTAGAGGGCTTGCAAAGTGTACTAGATGGACTAAACTCAAGAATGTCTAGGATAGAAAAAAGACTAAACGATATCGAAGGAAACGACGGAAATTCTACCGCAAAAAGTGATTTTGACGAGCTTAAAAAATACGTAGAAGAAAGCCGAAAAATACAAGAGGCTAACAACGCTAAAATCACCAAAGCCCTTAAGGATATGGGCGCTTTGATAGATAAGAGCAACGCCGCACCCGCTACCACAAAAAAAAACGATGAAGACAAGCCGGTAGCTAGCAATAGCCCAGCCGCTGCTGAGCCACAAGCTCCGAAAATTGATTTTACCAAACAAAAAAATCAAGATGTAGCAAGCGAAGCTAAAAAGCTATTTGACGCAGGTAAGCTCGACGATGCAAAGGCTAGATACGAATATCTTTTAAGCAAAGATCATAAGCCTGCAATGGCGAATTTTTATCTCGGCGAGATAGCGTATCAGCAAAAAGCTTACAACAACGCCATAAAATACTACCAGCAAAGTATCCAGCTCTACGACAAGGCCGAGTATACACCAAAGCTTCTTTATCACACTGCTATTAGCTTTGATAAGATAAAAGACACGGCGAGTGCGAATAAATTTTACAAAGCGCTAAAACTAGGCTATCCGGACAGCAAAGAAGCCAAAGCTGCACCTACTCGAAACTAAAACATTCTTTAATAAATTTAACGATATAATCACGTTATTTTCATAAATAGGAGAAGAACGTGAAAGAACAAGTTATAGCTATGTTTTATGAGCTAAAAGACGCAAAAACGGGCGAAATTTTAGAGTCCAATATGCAGGTTGGGCAAGAAATTTCCTTTTTAACAGGTCGCGGACATATTATCGAGAAGCTAGAAGAAGAAGTTACTAAACTAGAAAAGGGCGAAACAAAGGTTATCGTTATCCCGGCTGCACAGGCTTGCGGAGAGTATGACTCTAGCGCGGTTCAAATGCTGCCTAAAGAGCAATTTGCGGGCATCGAGCTAAAAGAGGGCATGGAGCTTTTCGGTCAAGGCGAGCACGGCGAGAGCGTACGCGTGATTGTAAAATCTATCGGCGAGGACGACGTGACGGTTGATTTTAATCACCCTTATGCAGGCAAGGATTTGGAGTTTAAGGTTCAAATTTTCGACAAACGCGATGCTACAGAGGACGAGATAGCTACCGGCATGGTAGGCGGCGCACATACATGCGGTTGTGGCGGACACGACCACGACCATCACCACGGCGAAGGCGGTTGCTGCGGAGGCCACGGTCATCACGATCACAAAGAGGATGGTTGCTGCGGCGGACACGGTCATCATCACGATGACGGCGGATGCGGTTGCCACTAAGAGTACCTAGATGAGAGCGGCGTTTATATTTCCGGGGCAAGGCTCGCAAAGTATCGGCATGGGTAAGGAAATTTACGAAAATTTCCGCCCGGCCGCCGAGCTTTTGCAAAATGCAAGCGATAGCCTAAAAATCGACTTTTCAAATCTACTTTTCAACGAAAATGACCTTATAAACAGGAGCGAATTTACTCAGCCCGCCATCGTTTTAAATTCGCTTATGTGCTATCTTGCTTTAAAGCAAAGCGTAAATTTAGAGCCTAGATTCGCGCTTGGCCACTCTTTGGGCGAGTTTAGCGCGCTTGCGGTTAGCGGCGCGTTTGATTTTGTCGATGCGCTTAGGATCGTAAATTTACGCGGTAAATTTATGCAAGAGGACTGCGCGGGCAAAGACGTGACGATGAGCGTTATTTTAGGGCTTAGCGACGAGACGGTCGAGCAAATTTGCAAAAACGCGCAAGCGGACGGCCATCAAATTTACGCCGCGAACTACAACTGCGACGGTCAGATCGTGATCGCAGGGCTAAAAGACGACATCTCCAAATTTGAGTCTGCGTTTAAAGAAGCAGGCGCTAAGCGCGTACTGCCTCTAAATATGTCCGTCATCAGCCACTGCCCGCTTTTGAAAAACGCGAGCGAGAAACTAACGGCGCAGCTAGAGCCGGCATTAGCCGCTAAATTTGCCCCAGTCGTTTCAAATGCGTCGGCGAAGCCTTACGGCTCGAAAGACGAAGCGTTAAATTTGCTAAAAGCCCAGCTCGTTAGCCCTGTTTTATACAAACAAAGTATCAAAAGCATCGAAAACGAGGTTGATATGTTTGTGGAGTTCGGTGGTAACGTGCTAAAAGGCATCAACAAAAAAATCACCGAAAAGCCGACCTTTAGCGTCACCGATCTTAGCAGCCTTGACGAGCTTTTAAAGGAGCTTAAATGATAGCGATCTTAGGCGCGATGCGCGAGGAAGTTGCTCCTCTACTTGAGCGTATCAAAGACTACAAAGAAGTTAAGCACGCAAATAACGTATTTTACCTAGCAAACTTCGGCAGCAAAGAGCTAGTGATCGCATACTCGAAGATCGGCAAGGTAAACGCCGCCCTAACCGCAAGCGTGATGATAGAGAAATTTGGCGCCCGAAAGCTACTTTTTACCGGCGTCGCAGGCGCGCTAAATCCAAATTTGAAAATCGGCGATATGCTTTACGCGACTAGTCTAGTGCAGCACGATGTCGATATCACGGCGTTTGGACACCCGCACGGCTACGTGCCCGAGACTAGCATCTTTATCAGAAGCGACGACGCTCTAAACGCGCTAGCATCTAGCGTCGCGGTAGAAAAAGACATCGCGCTAAAAGGCGGCGTCATAGCAACTGGCGATCAGTTTATCTGCGATAATGCTAAAAAAGAGTGGCTAAAAGCAACCTTCAAAGCCGACGCGGCCGAGATGGAGGGCGCTAGCGTGGCGCTAGTTTGCGAGAGCCTGGGCGTGCCGTTTTTTGTGCTTCGCGCGATCAGCGACGAGGCGGGCGGTAGCGCGGAGTTTGACTTCGATAAATTTTTACAAAACTCGGCAAACGTGAGCGCGCAGTTCATGCTCGCGATGATCGAGCGGCTATGATAGAGCTTAGCAAGCGGCTGCTGCGCCAGGTTGGGCAGACCAACGCCAGATACCGCATGGTGCGCGGCGAGGATAAAATTTTGCTCGGTCTTAGCGGCGGCAAGGACAGCCTCGCGCTCGCGCACGTGCTAAAACATATGCAAAACGTCACGCCTGAAAAATTTGAGTTTAAGGCCGTGACGCTAAGCTACGGCATGGGCGAGGACTACGCCTACCTCACGCGCCACTGCGCCGAGCACGGCATTGAGCACGACGTGATCGATAGCTCGATATTCGAGATATCTAAGGATAAGATCCGCAAAAATTCCAGCTTTTGCAGCTTTTTCTCGCGCATGAGGCGCGGCTATCTCTATACCTACGCGCTTGAGCACGGCTTTAACAAGCTCGCCATTGCCCACCACCTCGACGACGCGGTCGAGAGTTTTTTTATGAATTTTACTTATAACGGCGCGCTACGAACGCTTGCTCCAAAATACGTCGCGGCAAACGGTATCGAGGTTATCAGGCCGTTTATATTCGTGCGCGAAAGACAGCTACGCGAAAATGCCGTGCGAAACGGGCTTACGGTTATTGGCGACGAGGCGTGTCCTGCGATGCGATTTGACGTCAAGATGCCTCACGCCAGAGCCGAAACTAAGGAGCTTTTGGCAAATTTAGAAAAGCAAAATCCAAAGCTTTTTGTCTCGCTAAAGGCTGCTTTTAAAAATATCCACAACGATACGTTTTTCGCCGCTGGGGCGCAAAATTTGACCGACGAGGAGTGAGGACTCGTCAAATTTAGCTTAAATTTGACCGCTCTTTCGGTCAAATTTGACTTTTGCCGGTCTGGTTTCCCCTTGCTCCTACCGCGCCATAAGCGATCTATTGTTATCGCTCTGCGGCATTTTTGCTCCTTCGTTTTTGTATTAGTTTATTTGATATTAGTTTTTCTTTATCTTGACCACTTATGTTGGCGTCGATATAGATTACTTTGGATGGATTATTTTTTAAGCCATCCCAAAAGTTTATCATATTTTTAAGTTTATTTTTTTCGTTTGCCCAGTACATAAATGTGCGAGTGTCGCCAAATGTCCCATCTTTATCTGGACAATACCGCTCTCCATTTTCTATAGACATACGTATCAATAAAGGTATGGTCTGATTTTTGTCTATTTCTTTTTTCCATGTATCAACGTGCCATCTATAACTTTTATAACACTTTTTATACGCCTCTTTCAACTCCTCGCTAGTAGGTTGCCCCGAAACGTTGTTGTCTAGTAGCAAATTTAGCATAGGTTCGTAGTTTGGCATATATTCCATATCTTTAAAATAGTTGCCGTTCTCGTCAAAATACCCCATACTAAATAGTATTTGTAGCATCTCGGTAAAATTGCCAAAGGTAATATAATCAAAAGGCAATATCCAGCCTTTTGAGCCTTCGTTTTTCTGACCGTATTTTACTTCGTACTCTACAAATATATTATCTCCGTCGATAGTCAAGCTTTTTATCCTATCGTTTTGGGGCGCTTTTAAATATCTTTGAATTTTTTCTTTATTGCTAAATTTAACCCCACTATCAAGCAAGAGCTTAACGGTCTTTGTGGAGTTGTTTTCTATGGCGTAGGCCAGGGGCGAGAGCTTGTAGTTGTCTTTCGCATGAGCGTTCGCGCCCATCTCCATGAGTCTTTTTGCCGTGGTTTCGTCGTCGTAAAAGCTAGCGTACATCAGCGGAGTCGTGTTTGCCTTCATCTTTACGTCGGCGCTAAGCCCGTTTCTTGTCATAAAATTTAAAATCTTATCCGTATCTTTTAGCCTCAGCAAATTTCTTAAAGTGCTAAGAGTGGCGTTGTTTTCCTCGTATTCGTCTATATCCTAGTATCTAAAACCAAAGTCGTCTATCTCCTCTTGCGTTACGTATTTGGCTAGCTCGGAGTTTGGGTCTATTTTGGTATCGGGAGTGACGGTAAAATGAGTAGGGCGAGACAGCTTTTCGTAAAGGAAATTTACGAAAACGACAATGAAAAGAGCGGTGAAGCCAAGTGCGAATTTCTTCAAATTTATTCCTTAAATCAAATTTGCGAAATATTAGCCAAAACCCGGTAAAGAGGCGGTAAATTTGATGAAATTTGAGCCGATAAATTTGGATATCGGGGGCAGGGCGCGGCGAGATCCGTCCGCGTCAAATTTGAGCGGGTTAAATTTGAAAGTAAATCCGGGAAAGTCAAATTTAAAACGGTAAATTTGATCAAAGCCCCTGAAGCAAAATGGAGTAGAGCGCGTCTATTTCGTCATCGTCAAGCAGCAGCGTAGAGCGCTCGCTAAAGAGCATTTTTATCTTTTCTAACGCAAAACCCTTTTGTGCGGCGCAGTGCTCGTGAGCGAGCAGGAAGCTCCTGGCTAGCGCAACGCTATCCTCCACGGGCTCGTCGCAGATAAAGCAAAAAAGCTTGTCGTGCAGCCTGCCCTCGGCCTCTAAAATGCGCACGTAGCTCTCGATGAGTAGGCGTTTGGGAGCACCTCTGTCAAAGCGTGAGGCGCAAAGCTCGAGCTCGCGAAAATACACCTCGTCTATCTGCTCGACGTCTCGCAGGTGCGCGTAGAGTAGGCGCATAAACTGCTGCCACGCGAGTAGCCGCTCGCGCGAGAGTAGCCAGCGGTAGCCTAGGTGCAGGACGCTGCGCAGGTGCGGGAGAAAGTTTTCGCCGCCTTCTAGCTCGAAGTCGATCTTGTAGCCTTGCAGTACGTTTGAGTGGCGCGCGCCGTAGAAGCGGTAGGATTTGACTAGCAGCGAGGGCGTGAGGATGTAGACGAGCAGGTCCTCGTCGCGCACTTTTTGCGTGTGCAGGATGTAGCCTTGCATGGTTAGAAAAAGGCTTGGATTTTTTGGCGCAGGGTTTCCGGCTCGGCGATATGGTTTATCTCGTCGCGAAAGGCGCTGGCACCGTCTATGCCTTTGGAGTAGCGGTGTAGGTGCTTGCGAAAGATCGCCGCTCCGTGCTCGCCGTAGTGCTCGATCATCGCGTCAAAATGCGCCAAGATGATCGCCTTTTTCGTCGCCGCGTCTATACTCTCGCCCGTCTTTATCTCGTGAAAAACCCACGGCTTGCCGATGCAGGCGCGTCCTATCATTAGCGCGTCGGCGTTGGTTAAATTTAGCGCCTGGGCCGCATTTTCCGGCGAGATGTCGCCGTTTGCGATGACTGGGATGGTTACTGCTTCTTTGGCTCGGCCGATCGCGGCGTAATCGACCGCTGCCGTGTAGCCGCCAGCTCTCGTACGTCCGTGAAATGCGATGTAGTCCGCTCCGGCGTCCTGCGCGGCGCGGGCTAAAATTTCGGGTATTTTTTCATCAAAACCCAGGCGTAGTTTGACGCTAGTCATTTGCTTATTTGAGATTTTTTTGATGGTTTCTACGATGCGTTTTAGATTTGAGATATCTTTTAGCAGAGCAGAGCCTGCGGACTGTTTGACGACCTTTGGCACCGGGCAACCGCAGTTTAGATCGACACCGTCGATGCCCTCTATGCCGTTTAAAATTTCCACCGCTTTTTTGACGATGTCTGCGTCGCTACCCGCTATCTGCACGATATAGGGCGTTTCAAGCGGCGACTTTTTGAGCATCTCAAGCGTTTTGGTTCCTTCGTAAACCAGGGCGTTTGCGCTTATCATCTCGCTTACGGTCACGTCGCAACCAAACTGCTTGACCACGCTTCTAAGTGGCAGATCCGAAAAGCCCGCGAGCGGAGCTAGAAAAAGCGGTTTTTTTGAAAAATCTATCAGCAATGCGCGTGCTTGAAAAATAGATCTGTCGGGACGTTTTTGCCGCTTTGTCTGAGGTAGAGCAGGGTGCGGAAATTTTGATATTCGCCTGCTTCAAGGCCTGCTAAAACCTCCTGCGCGCGCTCGAGCATCTCAAACTCAAACAGCAGATAGACGTACGCTTCCTGCGCCTCTTGGCGTTCGTTTTTAAGGCGCTCAAAGATGCCGATGATAGCGTCCGGAGTGATTTTGCTTTTTAGTGTTGCGGCGCTGATGTCAAAGCTGTCTTTTGAAATTTTATCTGAATTTAATAGCTCTAGAATCTCGTCGTTGCTCAAATTTATCTCGTCTTTGGCAAAGCGGGCGATAAGAGTCATGGTCTCTTTTTCGTCCAGATCTGGGGCAAATTTTTTGATATCGGCGAGCGAGCCTAAATTTATTAGCTTTTGCCTTGCTTCGCGGACTATTTCGCCCTGATCGCCCATAGGTTTTTTAAGCGTTTCCAGATAGTATCCGTCCAAATTTGCTATTTTGTTTAGCTCGTTTTTGATAAAGAGCGGATTGTCTTTAGGCAGCTTAAATTTCTTTAGGTCGGCGACTTCGCCGTTTTTGACCGTGCGCATTATGCCTAGGACGTTTTGTAGCTCCTCGCCCTCGATATTTGCGTCCTTGTATCTATCCCAGGGCGAGAGGATTCTAGCCATCTGGGACGGGATTTTATAAAAGTTCGTTTTAAAGTCTTTGTTCGTATCAAGGCCGAGTAAAATTTCTTTGCCTAGCTCTCTGTAAAATTTCTCATCGTGCGAAATTTTGCGTTTAAAGGCGTAAAATTTAAACCCGTGATAGGCCATGTGAAGCACGCAAAATATCGTCAAAATCGCAGGCGGCAATATCATCCACACGGCGACGGGTAAATTTAACGCATACTCGGCGCCGCTGCCAAAGAGGGTAAATTTAAGATGGAGCTCGTAAGAGCCGCCCTCAAAAAGATAAACGATCGCGCCGACTACGACCAGGTAAAGCACGGCGCAAGCTATAAAACGTTTGATTTGCATGGCGCACCCCTATTTTGCGGTTTTTTCCACTATCTCACGGCAGGTGATACAGTATTTTGCGTGCGGTTTGACGCGCAGACGCGCCAGCCCGATCTCCTCCTCGCACATCTCGCAGATGCCGTAGGTTTTGTCAGCGATCTTTCGCAGCGAGACGTCGATCTCGGCTAGTTCTTGTCTTTGCTGAGCGCTGATTGATTGCTCGATGAGCTGATCGGCGTTTACGGAGGCGATATCAAACTCGTCGCTAACGCCGCTTTGGCGTAGCCCTGCCATCTCGTTTGACGAGTCTAAAATGTTTTTAGTTATCTGTGCTTTTCGCTCCAGTAAAAGTGCCTTAAACTGCTCCAGGTCGCTTTTGCGCATTTTTTTCCTTTATTTGTGATATGGGTGGTTCGCGTTTATGCAAAGAGCTCTGAAAATCTGCTCATGAAGCATAAGCTTTGCTATCTTGTGCGCCATCGTCATGCGGCTGAGGCTAACGACGGCGTCGGTTTTTTGTTTAAAATTTTGGCTCAGCCCGTAAGCTCCGCCGATAAAAAATGAAATTTGAGCCTTATCCGAGATGAGTTTGGCAAACTCCTCGCTGTTAAATTCGCGACCCGCTTCGTCAAGCGCCACACAAAAGCCGTTTAAATTTGGCTCATAAACCTCGTCGTAGGCTTTTAGCGCTTCGTCTCGCCCTTTGCTCTGGGCTTTGGCGATCTTGTCGTTAAAGATAACGACGTCTGAAATTTTAGCGAACTTAGACGACATCTTAGCGTACTCTTTGATCTCGTTTTCAAAATTTTCACGTTTTGACTTTTGGATGCAAAACACGGAAATTTCCAAATTTTATTCCTCGTCGTCCAAGCTTTGAGCGCTCGGCTGCTTAGCGGCGTAGGCCGGGTTGTTTGAGAGCAGCCTTATCATATCGCTTAAAAACTGTTTATGCTCTTTACGCTCGACTATGGCGTCTATTAGGCCGTGCTCTAGCAAAAACTCCGATCTTTGAAAGCCTTCCGGCAGATCGGCTCCAATGGTTTGTTTGATAACGCGTTGTCCGGCAAAGCCGATGAGAGCGCCCGGCTCTGCGATGATGATATCACCTAGCCACGCGAAAGACGCGCTCACACCGCCCATCGTAGGATCGGTTAAGACCGATATATAGGGCACCTTAGCCTCGTCAAGCAACTTTAGCGCGGCGGAAGTTTTTGACATCTGCATTAGCGAAAACGTACTCTCCTGCATCCTCGCTCCGCCCGAAGCTGAAACGATGATGAGAGGTTGCTTTTTATCGAGCGATCTTTTTACGGCGCGCACGATCTTTTCGCCCTCGACCGAGCCTAAAGACCCGCCCATAAAGCTAAAATCAAAAACCGCCAGCTGTACGTTCATACCGTCGATCTTGGCCTCGCCGCAGATCACGGCCGAGCTTCTGCCAGTTTTTTCCTCGTTTTCGCTTATGCGTTTTTTATAGGATTTTTTATCAACGAATTTGATCGGATCGACGGGCTTTAGTTTGGTATCAAGCTCTACGAAACTGCCCTCGTCGCAGATCATCGCTATCCTCTTATCGGCGGCTAATCTCATGTGAAAACCACACTTTGGACAGACGTTAAAATTTGCTTCGACCTCTTTGTAATACATCAGCGAGTGACAGCTGTCGCATTTGACCCAGTGCGCCGGAGCCTCGCTAGGAGCGGATTGTTGCTTTCTCGTTTTGGAAAAAATATCTAAAAAGCTCATGATTCCTACTTTTTAAAAAATTTAGGGATTATAGCCAAAGTTAGCTTATGTTTTGCTAGACGGGTATTAAATTTACGCTACGCGCTTTCGGGAGTAGGCGGGTAGAATCGCGTAAATTTGCACTGTTATTTTTATGTTTTCCGTGGAAATTTTAAATTTATACGGAGTTGGTTTTAAAATTTGAAAGGTTAAATTTAAGAGATTTGACTGCGGTGTGTTTTAACTTTGCGATATAAATTTAAAGAGCTCAAATTTGTAAAATTTAACTCAAATAAATTTGAGCCTTTAAATTTACGGCTTACCACTCGATGTAGGTTTTCGCCTTTTTTATGTTTGCGATTTTTATTTTTAAAATTTGACCTTCGCTTTCAAACGATATTTCTTCATCGTCGGCGGATAAAATTTTGCCTTTTAGTTTTTTGTTTTCGCCGTCTAATTCGGCTGAAATTTTAGCCAGTTCGCCGATACTCGAGATAAAATGGCTCGGTTTTTCTAGCTTTCGCTCCAGACCCGGCGAGCTAACCTCTAGCACGTAGTCTCCGCTAAGCGGCGGCTCGACGTCAAATATCGGCGAAAGCAAACGTGAAACCTTTTCGCAGTCGTCTAAATTTACGCCGCCAGGTTTTGCGATGTAGATCCTATAAATAGCTCTGCCGTTTTCGTTTGCGACCTCGACGTCGTAGAGCTGCACGCCGCACTGCGAGATCAAATTTTCAAGATTTTGCATTTTTGTTTAGATCCTCTGAGATTTTTTCAAACAAATCGTCCATATGGTTTTGATACTCGAGCCTGTCGTCAAATTTAAAGTGAAAATTTGGCGCCCTATACCAGCCCTCAGCTGCCATGCAGTGGTTTTGTAGGTGCTTTGATACGCGTTTTAGGCGGTCTAGTATATAGGCCTGCTCGCGCTCGTCAAACATCATCTTATCGAGGTATACGAACGCGTCGTATCTGCCTTTTTTACACTCGACGTCGGTCACGCACAGTCCGCGTAAAAGCTCGTCCTCAAGCGTAGATAGAGCCTCAGGTAGAAGCTCTTTTAGTACGCTTTGCGTGCGCAGCCGCTTTATCTCCGAGGGGTTCATAGGCTGGCTTGCTCCTCTACTTCTTTAAAGCTCTCGATGTAGTCGCCTTCTCTGATGTCGTTATATCCGTCGATACCTACGCCGCACTCAAAGCCGCGCGCTACCTCTCTCACGTCGTCTTTGAAGCGTTTTAGCGAGCTTACGGTGCCCTCGTGTACGACTACGCCGTTTCTGATTAGGCGGATTTTCGCGCCGCGGTTTATCGTACCTTCCGTCACCATGCAGCCTGCGATCGCGCCTACTTTAGGGACGTTGATGACCTGACGTACTTGGGCTTGTCCGAGCTGCTCCTCGTGGATGACAGGCGACATTAGGCCGCTTAGGATCGCCTTTACGTCGTCGAGTAGGTTATAGATGACGTTGTAGGTTTTGATCTCGACGCCGCTTTCCTTGGCTTTTTCTTTTACTTCGCCCGTCGGTCTTATGTTAAAGCCCAAAATCACGGAGTTTTCGCTCGCTCTGGCTAGCTCCACGTCGCTTTGTGTGATGCCGCCCACGCCTGAGTGGATGATATTTACTTTTATCTCGTCGTTGCGAAGTTTTTCTAGGCTTGCCTTGATGGCTTCTAGTGAGCCGCCCACGTCGGCTTTTACGATGACAGGGAGCGATTTTAGCTCACCCTCGGCGATCTTTTCGCTAAGCTCTTCTAGGCTTACTTTAGTAGTTTTGCTGAGCTCTTTTTGGCGCAAATATTCAGCTTTTTTCTGTGCGTATTCGCGGGCTTCTTTATCGGTTTTGACGCTTATTAGCGTTTCGCCGGCTTCCGGAATTTCGCTAAGTCCCATTATTACGCCGCATTCGCCCGGTTTTATCTCTTTTAAAATTTTGCCTTGATCGTCGGTTATCGTTCTTATCTTGCCGTATGCGACGCCTGCAACCACGATATCGCCGACTCTTAGAGTACCGTTTTCTACGATAACCGTAGCTACCGGACCGCGCCCTTTTTGCTGCGAGCTTTCTATTATGGCGGCTTTTGCGTTTGCTTTTGCGTTTGCTTTTAGCTCTAAAATTTCAGCCTGCAAGAGTACGATCTCAAGCAGATCGTCTATACCCATACCTGTTTTTGCGGAGATCGGTACGAACTCGTACGTGCCGCCCCAGTCGGTAGATAGGATATCCAGCTCTGCTAGTTCGCTTTTTACTTTGTCGGGGTTTGCAGCCTCTTTATCCATCTTGTTTATCGCGATGATGATCGGTACGCCGGCGGCTTTTGCGTGGCTCACGGCCTCTTTGGTCTGCGGTTTTACGCCGTCGTCGGCTGCGACCACGATGATAACGATATCGGTGATCTTGGCTCCTCTAGCGCGCATAGCTGTGAAAGCCTCGTGGCCCGGAGTATCGATAAAGGTAATGTTTTTGCCGTTTTTATTTACCATATAGGCGCCTACGTGCTGCGTGATGCCGCCAGCTTCGCCTGCTGCTACTCGCGAGCTTCTGATGTAGTCTAGTAGAGAGGTTTTGCCGTGGTCGACGTGACCCATGATGGTGATAACCGGAGCGCGGACGGTCAAATTTGCATCGTCTAGCTGCTCCTCTTCTTCGTCGTAGGCCTTAACGTAGTCAAATGCTTCTTGCGTATCGACGATATTTACCTCGATACCGAATTCATCGGCCAAAATTTCTATCGCATCCTCGTCTAAGAAATCGTTTTTGGTCGTCATCATGCCGAGCATAAAGAGTTTGCCGATGATTTCGCTAGGCTGCTTGTTGATTTTGTCGGCAAATTCGTATAGGCGGATCTCTTTTGGTATCTCGACGTAGGTTACCGATTCGTTGTTATGGTCGGCGCGTTGTGATTTTTTATGTTTTTTGCGAGGCCTGCGCGCTGTGCCTTGTTCTAGAAACGAGCTTATGGAGGTATTTAGGACCGGCTTATAGCCCGTATTTGTCGGTTGTTTGATTTTTTGAGGCTCCGGAGTTTGCGTTCGTACTGAAAAATCGGGCAATATAACTACGTCTTCGTCGTCTATCACGATGTCCGCCATATCGCGGTCGCCGAGTAGATCCATCTTTGTAGCGCCGTCTTTTTTGGTTGCGACGACCGGTTTTTTCTCTTTTTTCTTTTTGCGTTCGATCTTTTCGTCGCTAAATTTAAACATATTTTCCAAATTTAGCGCCGGCGCAGACTCTCTTCTCTCGCTTGCTCTAGGTGCTGGCTGCTCGTCTTTTTTCTTTTTTACGATGACTAGGCCGCGTCTTTTTTGCAGGCTAACATCGGCTAAGCTTTCTTTTGGCTGAACGGGCTCGGTAGCCACAGGTTGGGCTTCTGGCTCCTCTTTGGGAGCTGCTTGGATTTTTGGCTCCGGCGCTTTTTCGGCCGGTTTTTGAATGACTGTTTTTTGCTCTTTTTCAGATTTCTTATCGTTTTTTGTTTCTACTTTTTCTTTTGGCAAAGGCTTTTCTTCTTTTGCGGCGGTTGGTTTTTTAGCCTCTTTTGGCTTGCTTTCTTTTCCCTCTTTGCCCTCTTTAGCTTCCGCTTTTCTTACGGTCGGTTTTTTCTTTTCGGGTTTTTGCTTGAGAGCTTCGGGGATCTCGCCGGTTTGGATGTAGGTGTATAGCGCCGCCGCTTCTTCAGGACTAACGCCACTTGAGTGCGTTTTGACCTTTAGCCCAAGCTCAATAGCCTTTTCCAAAACCTCTTTGCTATTGTAGCCGAGCTCATTTGCTATCTCTGAAATTCGAACAGTCCCCATTTAAGAGTATCTCCTTTAAATTTTGCCCGTTTTGTAGCGTCGCTATAAAGCTGCCTGCGACTCTTCCGAGCGATTTTCTTAAAATTTTCTCGTCTTTTTTTAGACATTCCTCGCAAAGATAAAAGCTGCGTCCGTTTCCGTTTCCGAAAAATAGCGAAGAATTTATCAGTCTGTATCTACGCAAAATTTGCTGTTCAAAGCGCTTTTTGCAGACCACGCACGTCCTGATAGGGATAAATTTTTGAGCCATTATTATAACTTCTTTTAGCTTTTTTTTAGCTTTGTAGGATTTTTATCCCGTCGTTGTCAAAATTAAAAATTTCAACTCGAAAGCTCTTAAATTTATCTTGCAGTTTTTGTTTTAAATTTGCCGCATCGTCCGCGTAAACGATGTTTAAAAAGCTAGACCCGCTACCAGAAAGCGTACTCAAAAGAGCGCCGTTTTCGTAGCCTATCTTGCGCACTTCAAAGAGCTCTGGCAGGTTTTGCATGCGGATTTGTTCGTGCATGACGTCTTTTGCCGCCGTTCTTAAAAGTTCGTAATTTTCGCTAAAAAAACAAGCCGTGAGAAATGCGGCGTGAGAGAGGTTGCTAACGCACTCGCTCATCGTGAAATTTTTAGGTAGCTTGGCGCGCGATTCGTTCGTGCTCATGGGTTTATCGGGGATCACGACGACGGCTTTGATATCGGCGCTTAAAGGCTTTTTTAGAGATTTTACCTTGCCGTTTTCAACGACTGAGCTCACAAAACCGCCAAGCGTCGCAGGAGCTATGTTGTCCGGGTGGTTTTCGTAAACTAGAGCTTGGTTTAAAATAGCGCTTTTATCCGCCTTAAATCCTGCCGCCGCATAAGCTGCCGCGATGGCTGAAGTGATAACCGCAGAGGAGCTACCAAGTCCGCGCGAAAACGGGATCTGGTTGGTAAAAATCATACGAAAAGTATCTTTTTTACCCGTTAGCTTGATGTAAATTTCATTGAAAATAGATAAAAAAATATTGTTTTTTTTAAGAAGCGCGTTGTCTTTGCCTTCGCCCAAAATGCTCACTGAGGCGAAATTTGCCCTCGTTATCTCGACTGTGTTATGTAGCTCTAAGGCAAGGCCCAAGGCATCAAAGCCGGGGCCGATATTTGCGCTCGTGGCGGGAACTAAAATTTGCAAGAAATCTCCTAAACGGCTTGAATAACGTAATTTGGTAGGGTATCTAAATTTAGATTTAAAACGGCTAAATTTTGCGGCAAGCCAAATTCGCCGGCCTCTGCTTTTTGCAGTTTGACGCCATCAGGAGTATTTACGAAGCTTAAATTTTTATTCGCCCGTATCGGTGCGCCGTTGTTTAGCTCAAAGCCGCTAACTGCATAAAATTCGCACTCTTTTACTATACTAATCGTCTTTAAAACGACGTATGCGACCTTGACACCCATGAAGCTACCTGGGCCGTTTGCGTAGATGATTTTTTGTAGGTTAAATTTGCCGCCGTTTAAGATCTCGTCTATTATTTTTACGAGGGAGACGTCGGATTTTTCTTCGCTAGAAATTTGCTCTAAAAGCTCGCTGTTTTCGTCATAAATGCCAACGATTAGCGGCGAGCTAAGAGCGATAACTAAAATTTGGATATTTTTTATGCAAATACCTTTTGGTACTCGCGCGCGAAATCGCCTTTTAGCGTGACGATTTCGTAGTTTTTATCGTCGCTTAGGATAGCTAGCGTTAGCTCGTGGTTTAGCTCATGACTGCCCGCAAAGCTCGTATAGTCAGCCATCAATGGCGCACCCATCAGGCTTAGATCGCCGATCGCGTCTAAAATTTTATGACGAACGAATTCGTTTTCAAAGCGCAGGCCTTCAGGATTTAAAATTTTATTATCGTCGATAACCACGGCGTTATCTAGGCTACCGCCGAGGGCTAAATTTTGCGCTCTTAGCATCTGGACGTCTTTTAAAAATCCAAATGTTCTAGCGCGCGCGATCTCCTCGATGTAGGCTTGTTTGCTAAACTCGAACACGTAGTTTTGCTCGCCGATTATCGGGTGGGCAAATTTGATAGTAAAGTCGAATTTCGGGTTATTTGACGGCGTTACTCTGGCGAATTTTCCGTTTTTATTTACTTCTACCGGGCGTTTGATTACGATTACTTTTTTATCTGCTTCTAGCTCAGCCGTGCCAGCTTCATCCAGCATCATGCAGTAGCTTATCGCCGAGCCGTCCATTACCGGCACCTCGTTGGCGTCCAGGACGATACGGACGTTGTCGATGCCGTAGCCGTTTATCGCGCTAAGGAGATGTTCGATCGTCGAAATGTAGCCCTCTTTGCCGCCGATTACGGTTGCCATTTGAGTGTTTATCACGTTTTTCGGCTCTGCCTTAAAACTCACTCCGAGGTCTTTTCTATAAAATATTATTCCCGAATTTGCCCCGAGCGGTTCAAGCGTGATTTTTATCGGTTCGCCCTTGTGAAGTCCGATACCTACGCCTTCTACGGTTGATTTTATGGTTGTTTGTTTCAAATTTTTGCCCTTATTTTTCTTACTCTTGCCATTATACAACAAATTTACAACAAAATGGCAAATTTATTCGACCATTTTTTTAGCCGCGCTCAAAACGCCGGTTACGTTATCCTTCATCCAGCCGTTATCCATCCACTCCTCCGGACGCACTTCTATGCCTTGAACTAGCATGCCAAAGTGCAAGTGATCACCCATCGCTAGACCCGTAACGCCCGTGTTTGCGATGACGTCGCCCGCCTTGACCGAGTCGCCGGCTTTGACATTTAGCGAACTGCAGTGTCCGTAGAGTGAAAAAAGGCCAAATCCGTGATTTATCAGGATGTTACGCCCGTAGATGCCGTTTTCTGCGGCAAATTCGACCGTGCCGTCGTTGTTGGCGACGATGTCGGCTTTTTGTGTCGAGGCTAGGTCGATGCCCATGTGCCAGCTTTCGCTGACGTCTTTATCTTCAAAGGTGTAGTATCTGTGGTCGCCAAAGCTTGCTACCGCTTTGCCGTTTTTTAGCGGGTAAAATTTATTTACGCTAAAGTTTTCAGCTGCGTCTATATCGACTTTTGCGGCGATTTGCGAGATTATTTTCTCATTTGCCTCGCGGAGATTTTCATTTACGAATTTCATCTTTTCCAGATTGCTCATAGCGTCGTAGTTTTTAGCGTATTGTTGCGCTAGTTCCGGGATTTTTTCGTTTAAAAATCTACTCTGGCCGTCTAGTTTTATCTTTGAGATGCGGTATTTTTTATCTTGGTAGAAAAATCTTATCTTGCTTTTGGTTATATTTCCCGCCGCATCAAGCGCCACGACGTCGGCGCTAAACGAGCCTTGTTGCGCCGGCCAGGCGACTAAAGAAGCGTAGTAACCGTCTTTTACGAATTTGCTTGGGATAAATTTTTTGCCGTAGTTCGTCTCGATATAGACCTCTTTTAGCATCTCGTCAGTCGCCTTAAACACGACCGTCGCGCTACCGCCTTTAGTGATGGCGTATGAGTGGTTTAGGATGTTTACGTCGGGTTTTTTGTTATCGACGGTGATTTTGACCTCTTTTTTTTGCGTGTTGCCGAGGAAAAATCCCCATTTGCTAGTATCGGTGGCCTCGATTACGATGTTATAGATATCTTTTTGCGCGCCAAATCCCGTTTTAGGAAAGGTCAAATTTAAATCGACGATTTCAGACGGCGCTTCAAATTTTTGAGTCAGCAAATTTACGCTGCCTTTTTCGTCTATGAGTGAAATTTTAACTGATTTCACGCCGCCTTCGTCGGTGATTTTGATCGGTAGAGGCGAGGTTAGGTTCCAGTAAATTTGATCTGATATGGCTATGCTCGGGGCTTCGCGCTCAAATGTTTTTGATGTAAATAAAAAAGCTATCGCCGCAACTAAAAGTAAAATAATAACGCCGAAAAATATCAAATTTGGATTGCCGCGTCTTCTCATAAAATCTCCTAAATCTTAAAGAGACCGATTTTACTAAAAAGCGATAAATTTAAGGTAAATTTGCGCCCGAATTTATAAAATTTCGCGTATTTTTCTAGCTTCATTCATCCATTCTCGCAGCTCGTCCCACTTCTCGTTTTTGATTAAATTTTCGCATTCGTCCAGTTCTTTTTTGAAAAGGTCTATCGAATTTATCAAATTTTGCTTGTTTTGTTTAAAGATATCCGTCCACATCACGGGCGAGCTTTTGGCGATCCTGATCATGCCGTTAAATCCAGTGCCGCTTAGCGCGATGATATTTTTTTTGTTTTCCTTTTTTAGTACGCTGCTAGCTAGCGAAAAGCTGATAGCGTGGGGTAGGTGAGAGATGACGCTGGCGTGATGGTCGTGCTCCGCCGCGCTCATAAAAATGATCTTCATGCCCAGGTGCGAAAACAGCTCGACCGAGCGCTTGACGTGCATCTCGCCGCTTTCTTTAAAGTCGCAAATGGCTACGACGGCATCTTTAAAAAGCCCCGAAAAAGCTGCGGTAGGGCCGGAGTACTCGGTGCCCGCCATCGGGTGAGCGGGGATGAAATTTTGCCTGATGCTCTCTGGCACGGCTTCGATTATTTTTTGTTTGGTGCTACCAAGATCGACGATAGTCGTATTTTCGCCGATACCTTCAAATTCTTTGACGATTTTTATGATGCCTTCGACCGGGATGGCTAGAAATATCATATCGCACTTTTGCTTCATCTGCTCAAGGGTTAAAATTTCATGCACGAGACCGAGCTCAATGGCTTGTTTTTCATGCTCTTTGCTTAGATCCATTCCGCTAACACAGCTGATTAGTTTTTCGTTTTTGAGACTGAGTCCGAGCGAGCCGCCGATGAGTCCTAGGCCTACGATACCGATTTTCATAAATTCGCCTTTTAAATTTATATTGTTTAAAAATAAAATGTGCTATTATACAGCCTTATCATCACTTTTAGGTTAAATCAATGAAAAAAAGCGTTTTTCTACTACTTTTGGGCGCAGTTTTGGCGAATGCCGAGCAGATAACTTCCATAAATTTTAAAGGTCTCGTGCATCTGTCTCCAGAAACTGCAAAGGAGATAATGGGGCTAAAAGTCGGAGACGAGCTAAATGTCGATAGCACGGATAGGGCGATCGCAAAGCTGTTTAGACAGGGCTATTTCGACGATATCTACATCGAAAATAAGGGCGGCGACGTGACCGTAACGGTAAAAGAAAAACCTAGCATCGCTCGTATCGATATCAAAGGCGTAGTGACTAACGATAAAACCGCCATCGATGGACTAATCAACATCAAACAAGGCAATATGTACGACGAGTTAGCCATCGAGCGCGCAAAAGAGCGCATCAGGCAGTACTACGAGTCAAAAGGCTACTTCGACACGGTCATAGACGTAACCAAAGAGCCGGTGGCGGGCAATGAAAGCAGTCTTTTTGTCACGATGAACATAAACCGCGGCGAAAATATCATAATAGAAAACGTAAATTTAGTTGGCGCGAAGCTTTTTGATTACGGCGACATCGAGCCTGTGGTGGCTAATAAAGAGCGTGAATTTATGGGCTGGATGTGGGGCAGAAACGACGGTAAAGTTAAGCTTTTTGAGCTACCAAACGATCCTGCGAGAATCCAAGATAAATACTACCAAAAAGGCTACCTAGACGCGACGGTTTCAAACCCGTATCTAAACGCCTACATGGATAACTACACGGCAGATCTCACCTACTACGTGACCGAGGGCGAGCAGTATAGAGTATCTAGCGTAGATATCGAAGCGCCTGAGTTTTTAGAGCTTGATAAAGAGAAAATTTTAAAAGACTTTAGGCTAGAAAGCGGCGACGTGATGAACTCCGCTCGCCTAAGACAAGATATAAAAAAGCTCGACGATATGGTAGCGGATAAGGGCTACGCGTTTGTAAGGATAAATCCAAAAACCGAGAAAAACGTCGAAGACAAGACTGTAAGTATCGTCTACGAGGTTGTGCCTGACGAAAAAGTATATATAAGAAACGTGCAAATTTCCGGTAATGATAGAACCGTAGATAGGGTCGTCAGGCGCGAACTATACCTCACGGAGGGAAATTTATACAGCAGAACCGACCTACAAGACAGTAAGGACGCGCTAAAGCGAACGAGTTATTTTGATGAGGCCGAGATCGAGGAGCAGCGCGTCGGAGCAAACCAAGTCGATCTACTCGTAAAAGTAAAAGAGGCCTCCACCGGCTCTATTAGCGGCGGTATCGGCTACGGTAGCTCGGACGGCTTGCTACTTAACGCGAGCGTGTCGGATACGAACGTATTTGGTAGCGGTATGAAGGGTGTCATAAGCGTAGATAGGAGCGACAACGAGCTCTCCGGCCAGATAGGTTTAACCAACCCGCGCCTTTTTGACTCAGAGTACAGCCTGGGTGGCACGCTATATGCTAACGACTATAGCTGGAATAACTACGACGAGAAATCATACGGTCTAAACGTCGTCGTAGGTAGAAAGCTGACTAGAAATCTAAGCGCGTCTTTGGGTTACATCATAGAGCAAAGCCGTATCAGTGGGCTTAGCGACGTGCTAAAAACCGTCGGGTACAAAGACGGCAAGAGCTTAAAAAGCTCGCTCATACCGTCTATTACATATAACAGCACGGATGATTATTACCTACCTCGCACGGGCATCATCGCAAGCACTAGCCTAGAGTTTGCAGGCGTTGGCGGCGACGAGAAATTTTTAAAGAGCAGAACGAATTTTAACTGGTATCAAGGTATCAGAGAGTGGGTGGATTACGACCTTATTTTTAGATTCAAATCAAGCTTCGGCAAAATTTGGGATCGCGGCTGGGTGCCTATTAACGAGAGACTATATCTAGGCGGCATCAGAAATCTACGCGGATTTGAGAGTAGAACTGTCTCGCCTAAAGTCAAAGTTTCCAGCGGTAGCTGGTACGAGACGGGCGGCGATACATCGTTTAACAGCTCGGCAGAACTTAGCTTCCCGCTAATAGAGCGCGTAAAGATGCGCGGAGTGCTGTTTGTTGACTACGGCGTCATTCGCGGCAGGATTGCAAACGTAACTGCG
>NZ_CALKTQ010000201.1 GCF_937997465.1 uncultured Campylobacter sp.
CGAGCGGCGGCGTTAAATTTCGCTTTTAATCCTAATCCGCAAATTTGGGCGAGATAAATTTACTCGCCCAAATTTCTACCGATTTTTATTCATTATTTTTAAACTTACCTATACGCAAATTTATTATCGCCCGGGAACATCATGCAAAATTTAAACGAAAAATACGAAATTTATCAAAAAAGGCTAGACAAAAAGGCGCGTCGTCTCATGTCGCTGATGAACGACGCAAAATGGCTCAAGCTCTACGAAATTTTGGAAGCTTCGGGGTGTGAGAGCATACGCGTAAGGCTGCTTTCAGGCGACGAGGAGATCGCGCTCGTCTGCGGCTTTGGGTGTTTACAGGACGGGTATTTTGACTGCGCCAACGGAGTTATTTTATTTAAAAATCTGCGCTAGATTTTCATGCCTAAATTTTACGAGCAAACGCGTATGAACAGAACCGAAAAGCTCGCCTCTAAATTTATCCCAAATCCGCTTGAAACGGTGCTAGACGCCATAACAAAGGCGGGTAAATTTGACTACGAAATAGACGAAAGCGGGCTAAAAATTTACGGATATAGATAAATTTGGCGCAGGCAAACGAAGTCAAATTTAAAGCGCGCTTGCTCGCCAAATGCGGCGAAATTTGATAAAATTTGACGAAATTTAACCAAAAGGAGCAAAAATGAGCGCTCATCTATGCCCAAAATGCGGCGAAAATACGATCTATTTCGACGGCATCTGCCACTCGTGCCGCCAAAAGCAGAGGCGGGATGAAATTTTAAACCTAAGCGCGGACGAAGTAGAAGCGATGATCCTAAAAATCGCGGAGCGAATCGATGAGATCGAAAAATGGAATGAGATTTGCAATGATTTTTGGGCGCTTTTTAGCCTGCTGAGCATCCACGATCCAAGGATCGCGCGAGCTGCGGCGGCAAAGGAAATTTACTATCCGCTAGAGCTCTACTTCGGCGCGCCGGACGACGTAAAAGACGCACTCATAACAAAACTAAACTCGCTAGAGGACAACTCCAAAAACGTGCTAAACCACCTACTTTGCGCGCTTGCCTGGCAGGGCGGCGAGCAGACGGCTGAGCTTTTTTACGAGCTGTATAAAAACCCGCGGCCGTGGCGCAAAAAACTCTACGTGGGTACCGAATTTTACGCAAAAATCGGCGGCTGGGCGTTTGACGAGACGGGCGAGCGAAAATCGCTCGTTTTTGATAAATGTCTTACCGCGGTGCGCATAAAAGATGGCAAGCGCGCGAGCCAAAGCGCAAATTTAAACTCAAACCAAAATACGGATGAGCCCGTACAAATCGGCGAACCTACAGGCCAAAAGTGCGAGTTTTGCGGCTGCGAGATACTTGATATGCTGCGCCTAAAGGCCACTGAGCCGCGGCTTGCGTTTTTAAATTTAAAGCACGACGCGATATTTCGCTGTTGCCCGACCTGCATCGGCTCGGTCAGATATTTTTGCAAACGCGGCCCAGACGGCGAGATAGAGCTAAGCTATGAGGGCGAAGGCTTTGACGAAAGCTACTTTTCGCAGCAGGATATGACGCGGCTATGCGGTATGAAATTTAAGCTAGGCGGCGAAGTGTCGCCGTTTTACGGCTGCTTTAGCGAGCTTGATACGACCGTGGGCGGCTATCCGCAGTGGGTGCAGGACGCCGAGTATCTGACCTGCCCTAGTTGCGGCGGGACGATGAAACACCTAGCGCAAATCCCATTTGGCGAGATGATACAAGGCGAGGGAGTCATATACGTGCAAATTTGCGAGAAATGCGAGATTTTGGGCGGCTGCTTTCAGTGCACGTGAGGCGGACCAATTAGCTATAATGCAAGTAAAATTTGATTTAAGGAGAAAATATGGGGTTATTTAGTTTTGGTAAAAAGGCTGAAAAAGCGCAAATTCCAAGCACGTTCGCGGGCAGGGTGGATACATTTTGGGCGGAATTTAGCGGCGTGATAGATGAGATCAAGGCTGATCTGGCGG
>NZ_CALKTQ010000202.1 GCF_937997465.1 uncultured Campylobacter sp.
TTTTACTGCGCCTTTTGAGCTACTGCCTCTGATCGCACCGATACCGAAAAACGAAATCACGCGTGCGATAATCTCGCCGTCTTTGTGGTCGCTGATTATTACCTTGGCACGTCTTTGCGGATTTTGGCCGTTTTTCCACCAGTGTACGTAGGCAAAGCTCATCAGTGCAAGCCTGCCGTGCCAAAACAGCACTACGCAAGGCTCGTTCGTCAAATTTGTCTTAGAAAAGCTCTTTTTGCAGGTTAAAAATATAATCCAAATAAAAAAATAGATAATGCGCGGGGCTAAATTTATAAAAACGCTTCGTTTAAATTTAGCCCACAAGCTCACCATAAAGCACCATTCTTTTTGGGTCGTTCACGCGCACTTTTAGCGTCTTGCCCAGCAGCTCTTCGCTGCCTGCGACTTGAACGAGGAAGTTATTAAAGCTCCTGCCGGCGACGCCGCCGTTTGCGCGAAGCTCCTCAAAATATACGTCGAAAATTTTACCTTTTTGCGCCGCGACGATTTCGTCTAAAATCTCGTTATGGCGGCTTTGTAGGCGGGTTAGACGAGCGCTTGCGACGGCTTCGTCGATTTGATTTGTAAACTCCGCCGCTTTAGTCATCGGGCGAGGCGAATACTTAAAGCTAAAAATTTGCTCGAAGCGTACTTTTTCCAGCACATCCATCGTATCCTCAAACTCCTCGTCCGTTTCGCCCGGAAACGCCACGATAATGTCGGTCGAAATACTAACATCCGGGCACATCGCGCGCAGTCTAGCTGCTCGGTCTAAAAACCACTCTTTGGTGTAGCCGCGCTTCATCTCGCGTAGGACTTTAGTGTTTCCGCTTTGAAGCGGCATGTGCATGGATTTGCAAATTTTTGGATTTTGACTAAAGATTTCTAAAAATTTATCGTCCATATGGAGCGGATGAGGGCTGGTAAAGCGTATGCGCTCGACGCCCTCGATCTCGCTGATCTTTACTAGCAAGTCGCTAAAATCGATCTTCTCGTGCGTACCTGAAAATCTCTTGCCGTAGTTGTTTACGTTTTGCCCGAGCAAGAAAATTTCCTTTGCTCCGCCCTCGGCGGCTTTTTTTACTTCGCGTAGGATCAAATTTGCGGGGATCGAGATCTCGTCGCCTCTGGTGTGCGGAACGATGCAGTAGGTACATTTTTTATCGCAACCGATCGAGATATTTATGTGGCTTTTATACGGCGAGCCGCGAAATTCGCCGAATGCATACTCGCTCTCGTCGTGATTTATGTCTGTGCTGATAAATTTAGGCGTCTTAACAGCAGCTGAAATTTTACTGACGTTTCGCGCGCCGAGTACGAAATCCACATAGGGCGCTCGTTTAAAAATTTCGCTTCCCAGATGGCTTGCCGTGCAGCCGCAAACGCCGATTTTAGCGCCCGCTTTTTTTACTTTTTCAAAGCCGCCGACCTCGCTAAAAAGCTTATGAACGGGCTTTTCGCGCACCGAGCAGGTGTTGATGAGGATGAGGTCGGCCTCGGAGATGTCCTGAGTGAGCTCGTAGTCCTCTTTTTGCTTGAGTTCGGCGATGATGTGCTCGCTATCGCGGACGTTCATCGCGCAGCCTAAAGTCTGGATAAAGAGCTTTTTTTGCGCTGCGCTCAAAGGATGTGCACCTCGTACATGTAGTCGTTTTCGTCAAGTCCGTATTTTACGGTGCGGTGATAGACGCTAAGGCCTTTTTCCTCGAAAAATTCAACTAAAGCGATGAGTTGTTTGTGGCTGTTTTCTCTGTCGAAATAGAAAATTTGTTGCGGATCTTTAGCAAATGCCGCTTCGATTTTTTCAAGAGAGATCGTTTT
>NZ_CALKTQ010000203.1 GCF_937997465.1 uncultured Campylobacter sp.
GCGCTGGATCGCCCGCCCTAGCGAGGCTGCGTTGCAAAGCGGCGAGGAGTACGAGATTTTGTTCAGCTTCGCGCCGAAGTTTTTGCCCAAAATCTACGCAATTGCCGCTAAGGCGGGCGTTTCGATCAATATCATCGCCGAGGTTTGCCCGCGCACGCCGCAAAGCTCTATGGAATTTCGCGGCAGCTCGCACCACTTCGCGCCTTGAAATTTTGCCGAGCTCGCTTTAAATTTTTAAGGCGCGCGGCATGGAATTTGAAATTTCGCAGAGCCACGAAATTTTGTGGAGGCGTAGAATTTTATGAAGCCGCGGAATTTGGAATTTGAAATTTCGCCCCTTCACGTAGCCTACACGCAAGCTCGCTATCATACCGCTACAAAATTTACAAAGGAGCCGTATGAGGGAGATCGTAAAAAAATTTGTCGCAGGCGACGCGGATATTATATTCGCTAGACTTTCCGTTATCATCGTGCTTGCCGTGATGGGTAACTACAAGTGGTTTGAGTTCGAGGTGGAGGCTTTAAAGCCGCTCTTTTCGCAGACGTGGCTTTCGTTTTTGCCCTCAGCGCTCGGGGACGCCGGCGCGAGCTACTTTTTGGGCGTGGTGGAGACCGTGGGCTATCTCTCGCTCATCGCGGGCTTTTTCAAGCCGAAGGCGGGCATCGTGGGCGATCTCATCGTGATCGTCATGGCGCTGAGCACGCTCAGCCTACTGCCGCAGCTAGGTAAGATCGACGGCTTTATCTTTAAAGACCTTTTCTTGCTAGGCCTTGGCTTGGTGCTGCTAAAATACGACCTGGCGCGCCTTTGCCGCGGAGAAAAAAGCTGCGATTGAGCCGTCAAAACATACTGGCGTCGGTTCCGACGCAACACTAAATGATCGCGCACGGCGAGCTTGAGGCGTTTTGATTTAAAGCCTGCTTTGCCGGTGAGTGCGTGCTTGAGCTCGCTCGCATAGCACCCTTTAAAATACGGCCGCGCTAAAATTTTATGACGCGCGGTTGAAATTTATCGAGCTGAGGTAATTAAATTTTACTAACGCTCAAACCCAAATTTATAAAATTTTAAATCGATCCATCAGATTGTACCACAAATTGAGTCGCGTTAAATTTGACAGCGAAAGCTTAATTTTAAGCTCAAAGCATTAGATTTAGATCCAGCCAAATTCGCATTTGATTAAGCGAAACGAAAAGCGCAAAGTTATATCATTTCTTAGAAATTCTGCAATTTTTTCGAAAGGATGAGATATGAAGCACTTTTCACTCTCAAAGGCCGTTTTTATGGCGGCGAGTCTAGCTCTGCTCGGGCTAACGGTTGCGAATGCGCAGGAGAAATTTTCCCCAGTCATCGTCATTCACGGCGGCACCAGCGGACTTGATCTAACCAAGGAGGAGTTTAAAATCCGCGAGGAGCCGATGAAAAAAGCGCTTTTAGCGGGTCAAGCCGTGCTTGAGAAAGGCGGTAGCGCGATGGATGCCGTAACGGCGGCCATTATGGTGCTTGAGGACGATCCGAATTTCAACGCGGGCAAGGGCGCGGTATTTACATCCGACGGATTTAACGAGCTCGACGCCTCGATCATGGACGGCTCGACCAAAAAAGCGGGCGCGGTCGCGATGGCGCGTCATATCAAAAACCCGATTCTAGGCGCCAGACTCGTGATGGATAAGACGTGGCATACGCTTGTTGCGGGCGAGGGAGCCGACAAGCTCGCTAAAGAAAACGGCCTGGAGATGGTCGATCAGAAGTATTTTTTCACGCAGTTTAGATACGACGCGCTGCAAAAAGCCAAAGAGAAGCAAAAGCTGCTACTTGATAGCGAAAAGGCGAAAAAGACGTCGTTAAATTTACACGAGCGTCCATATCTTGGCACCGTAGGCGCGATCGCGCTGGATAAAAACGGCAACCTAGCCGCAGCGACCAGCACGGGCGGCATGACCAACAAAATGACCGGCCGCATCGGCGATAGCCCGATAATAGGCTCCGGAACCTACGCCGACAACGACTCGGTGGCGGTTTCTTGCACCGGCACGGGCGACATCTACATGCGCGTAAA
>NZ_CALKTQ010000204.1 GCF_937997465.1 uncultured Campylobacter sp.
TAAAAGATAGCGGCCGCCAAAAAGAGGGGCTAAATATCATCTCGTGCCCGACCTGCGGGCGTTTGCAGGCTGATCTGATGGCCGCGGTAAAGCTCGTCGAGGAAAAAACCAAGCACATCAAAGAGCCGCTAAACGTCTCGGTGATGGGCTGCGTCGTAAACGCGATCGGCGAAGCTAAGGGTGCGGACGTGGCGATAGCATTTGGCAAAGGAAACGGCATGATAATGCGCAAAGGCGAGGTGGTCGCGAGGCTGCCCGAGAGCGAGCTAGTCGATAGATTTTTACTAGAGATCGACGACGAGATAAAGTCGCGCGAGGCACACTAAATTAAAGGAAAAATATGCAAACTACGACATTTCACATCGAAATACCAAGCGACAGAAGCGATCTAATCGCGATAGCTACCACGCTGTCAAACGAAGTAAAAAAGCTAATTGCGGTCGATAAATTAAAAAGTAAAAAGAGCGCGCCAAGTCTTGAAATCATGCGATTTGCAGGCATAGTAAAGGGTAAGGCTGGTCAAAATTTAGACGATATAAAAGAGCTAAAAATCGCCGATAAAAAATATATGAAAAAAAGATACGGCATAGATGGCTAAAATTTTCCTTGATAGCAATATTTTGATCGATTTTTTAGTCGAAGAAAGAGGCGCTCTAAATTTGGCAGCCGTTAAACTTTTTGAAAATTTTAGTGCTAGTGACACTATTTGTTACTCATTCGGTAGTATAAGCGATGTGGCTTACGTGCTAAAAAAATGTTATAAAATTTCAGACAGAATTATTTTGGATTTTTTTAGCGCATTATCGCGGACATCAAATTTTAAATGTCTACCGCTGTCTAGTGACGGGCTATCGATGGCGTGCGAATACGCAAAGAGCGAATTAAAGTCGGGGCGCAAGATAGACTTTGAGGATGTTTTGCAGTATTTTTGCGCGCTAGAGGGCGGCTGTGAGGCTATCGTCACGAATGACAAAACCTTTCCAAAACTACAAATAGCCTTAAAGCGCACGGATGCTAATCTTGAAGATTACGCGCCAAAACAAAAAAAATAAACGGATAAAAAATGGCAAAAGAAAACATCGATATGCATAACCTCTACGACCTGGATATGGAGCGCGCGATCCTCGCGTCTATCATCTATAGCGCGGATAATCTAAGCGAGATTTTCGATATCCTAAGCCCGTTTGATTTTTACCTGCGCGCTCACGGCGACGTTTACGACGCGATGGTAAAGTGCCTAAATGAAAATTTGCCTGTAGAAACGGGATTTTTAAAAACCAAGCTGGGAAGTAAATTTGACGAAAACGTGATGAGCGAGATCATCGGCACGAACTCGATCCTGGACGTCAAAAAGTACGCTAACGAAATCAAAGAAAAATCTATCAAGCGAAGCCTCGTCAAAATCGCGCACCAGATACCTAGCAAAGTGAGCGAGGATAAGCCCAGCCGCGATATGGTGGACGAGCTGAGTCAGAGTTTTTATTCGCTAGTGGACGGACAGAGCGCGGGCATCGTAAAGGACGCTGCTGTCATCATCGCAGACGTCATCGCTCACCTAGAAAAGCAAAAACTGCTCGAAGACAAGGACATCGTAGGCATCGACACGGGCTTTCGCCAACTAAACGAGATGACGAAGGGCTTTAAGCACGGCGATCTCATCATCATCGCGGCGCGTCCCGGTATGGGCAAAACGACGATCTGCCTAAATTTAATGAACCACGTGCTGATGCGAGGCGGCGGAGTCGTATTTTTCTCGCTTGAGATGCCCGCCGAGCAGATCATGCTGCGTATGCTAAGCGCTAAAACCTCGATCCCGCTACAAAATATAATGACTGCTAAAATGGACGACGAGGAGTGGTCGCGCCTAAGCGACGCGTGCGAGGATATGTCTAGTCGCAAGCTTTTCGTCTACGACAGCGGCTACGTAAACATCCACCAGATCCGCACGCAAATGCGCAAGCTCAAGTCCGCCCACCCAGAGATCACTCTATGCGTCATCGACTATATCGGCCTCATGATGGCTACGTCAAATTTCTCCGACCGCCACCTGCAGATCGCCGAAATCTCGCGCGGACTAAAGCTACTAGCACGCGAACTAGACATGCCTATCATCGCGCTTAGCCAGCTAAACCGCAGTCTGGAGTCGCGCGCTAACAAACGCCCGATGCTAAGCGACCTGCGCGAATCAGGCGCCATCGAGCAAGACGCCGATATGATACTTTTCGTCTACCGCGACGAGGTTTACCGCGAGCAGGAGGAGAAGGAAGCCGAGAAAAAGGCACACGCCGAGGGCAAGGAGTACGTGCGTAAATTTGTCCCCAATAAGATCGAAGAGGACGCCGAAATCATCGTGGGCAAGAACCGAAACGGTCCGGTCGGTACGGTTGAAGTAATATTTCAGAAGGAATTTACGCGCTTTGTCGATAAGAGCTTTGGCGCCGCGCATGTGGCGGAGTTTAATCCAAACGCCTAAAATGCGAAGCCTAAAGCCAAAATTTGCAAAAGCCGCAGCGTAAATCTATCTTTGAAAACGCGCGCGAGGTTTATACATTTTGCCTTGCGTGCGCCGCCCTGTTTGCGCTAAATTTGGGCTTTAGCTACTATAAATTTTGCGAATTTAAAGCCCAAAACGGCGTCATCTTACAAGCTAAAATTTTACAAAACTATGAAAAAACGAACGTAAAAGGCAAAATTTACCGCGTTTTAAAGCTTAAAACGCGTGATTTTAGCTTTTATACGACGACGCTGGCGGACTTTGACGCGCAAGCTAACGAGCAAATTTTAATCGGTGCCGAAAACAAAAACGTCAAATTTAAAGAGTATCTAAGCGGCTCGTTTTTTATGCCAAGCTACGGTATCTCGGAGCTTCGCTACGTCGCCAGCCCTGAGCCGTTGCGAGATAGAATTTATGATTTTATCTCCGCGCAGCACGAAAGCGAAAAAATGACCGAGCTTTTTACCGCGCTTTTTCTTGCCGCACCCGTCGGTAAGGAGTTGCGCCAAGACGTAAATTTCTACGGCGTAGCGCACCTGATCGCGATTTCGGGTTATCATTTGGGACTGATTTTTGGCTTTTTATATTTTATCATGCGTCCGATTTACCGCTATTTTCAGGCACGATATTTTCCGTATCGAAACGCCAAATTTGACCTCTCGGCCGCGATCTTTGCGGTTTTGTTTTGTTACCTTGCGCTGATTGGCTTCGTGCCGTCATTTTTGCGGGCGTTTTTGATGAGCTTGCTGGCTCTGTTTTTACTCGCTAGAAACGTGCGCGTCGTGAGCTTTGAGCTTCTTTTTACAGTGATTTGCGCCGCCATAGCGCTGATGCCGAGTCTGCTTTTTAGCGTCGGATTTTACTTTTCTTGCATGGGCGTGTTTTATATTTATCTGTATTTGCGGCACTTTGGCGGGCGATTTTCAAATATAAGCAACGCTATCTTGCTAAATTTTTGGGTATTTTCGGCGATGATTTTGCCCGTGCTTTACTTTTTCCCGCTCGTTAGCGCCCAGCAGCTAGCCGTCTTGCCGCTTACGCCGCTTTTTAGCTTGTTTTATCCGATTGGCGCGCTTTTGCACGCATTTGGCGCAGGCGGCGCGCTTGATGAGTATTTGCTAGAATTTCTCTCATGGCGCGCAAAGGGGGTAAATTTAAGCGTGCCGTTTTGGTTGTTTTTGCTCTATAATGCGCTTAGCCTAGCAAGCGTCAAAAGCAAAATTTTAGCCGCCGTTATCGTGCCGCTAAATTTACTTTGCTTTGCCGTGCTTTTTTAAGCTTCTTTGTCGCTCTCGCCCGCTTTTTCCAGATACGCGCACAGCTTCACGCCGTAGAGAAATATGATCCACGACACGTAAATCCACACGAAAAACAGCAACACCACCGAAAACGAGCCGTAGATGCTAAGATAGGTTTTGTTGTTTGCAGCGTAAAAGACGAAGATATTTTTGCCCAGATACCAGATGAGCGAGGCGACAAATGAGCTAAAAAGCGCGTTTTTTAGGGCGATTTGGCGGTTTATCGAGATGAGATAGGTCACGCAAAATATCGCCCAGATGATGAGGTATGGAAAGATACTTATGAAATTTATCCACTTCGTGTAGTCGCTGGAGTTTAGTATATCTTGAAATAAATTTGAGAGATAAAAACTAAGCCCAAGTCCCAAAGGAGCTAGCGTTATGAGCGTCCAATACGTGCTTAGCGAGTTCCAAAATTTGCGGCTACTCGTGTGCATGATGCGGTTGATGACGTATTCGTAATCGGCAAAAAACATGATCGAAGTAAAGATAATCGCGCCAAGGCCTAGGATGCCAAGGCTCGAGCTGTTTTGTAAAAAGGTCTCGATGTAGTTTGAGATCGCGTCTTGGTTTGAGGGTAGCAGCTGGGCGAATATAAATTCCTTAATCTTGGCGTAATAGACGCTAAAGCTAGGCATCTGCGTAAAGAGCGAGAGTGAGATGAGTAGCACGGGGATGATGGAAAGCATCGTGTGAAAGCTCAGGCTAGATGCGTAGTGCAGTAGCTGCTTGTCCTTGATCTTTAGCATCGCCGTGAGCCAAATTTTAAGCGTTTGTTTTATCTTTTCAAATTTTTGCGGGTTCATCTTAAATCCTTAAATTTGAGGTATTTTACAATGATAAATTTAAATTTAAGCTGGGCGGGCGGCGTCTTTGGTTTCCGAGATTTCGACTAGTTTTTTAAATATCAAAGTTTCTAAAAAATCTACGTCTTTTCGCGAATACAAAAATCCTGCACCAAAACCTCTTTTGCTGTTTTCGCCTCTTATTTTGATGATTTTTACGCCCCTTACAAAGGCTATACCGTAAGTCATCTCGTCAAATTTTATCTTTTCGGCGTGTCTAAACGGCAAAACCTCCCACTCTTTGGAGATGCCGTCTTTTTCTATCCTAATGCCTTTTTGTATCAGTGTTATAAATGCCAAAAATATGGAGCAAACGGCTACGACGTTACCAAGCGTTATTTGAGATTTGTTTTTTTGTAGATATCCGTCAATGCATCTTGGATCGTCTTTTTCAAAGCACATTAGATTTACGCTCTGTGATTTGGCCTCCTGCGAGCAAACTATGTCATCGTAATAAAAACAAGGTATAGGCTTGCCGTTATATTTTTCTAAATGCGATCCTTCGTCAAATAGTCCCATAACGCCAAAGCCTAGGCACATTATAAATATGGGTAGTTTTAAAAGAGGATTAGGGGAGATAAGCAAGGCTCCGCGATCGACGGTTTTGTATGATTTATTTTTTATAAAAAGCGGGGCAAGGACGCCGACACCTACCGCAACGTAGATCATAAATACGGCAAAATCAGCTACGCCTTGCGCCAAATTTACAGCCCCATCTTAAACGGGTTTAGGATATTGTTCGGATCAAACGCCTTTTTGATACTTCTAAAAAGCTCCATCTCAGCAGGCGTAAAGGCAAGCGGCATAAATTCGGCCTTGCTGATACCGATGCCGTGCTCGCCGCTAAGCGTGCCGCCCAGCTCCACCGCGATCTTAAAAATTTCCTCGATCGCCTTGTGTCCGCTCTCCACCTGCGCAGGGTCGGCTTTGTCCACGACCATGACGTTGGTGTGTACGTTGCCATCCCCAGTGTGGCCGAAGCACGGCACCTGCACGCCGTATTTTTCAGCGACGCCGCCTATGCGCTCTAGCAACTCTGGTAGCTTTGAGCGCGGCACCGTAATGTCCTCGTTTAGTTTTAAATTTCCGTAGATATTTATCGCCTGCGAGCAGTTGCGGCGGGCAAACCAGATGTCGTTTCGCTCGCTCTCGTCCTTGGCGCGTCTAAATTCGCTAGCGCCGTTTTCTCTAAACACTCTCTCTATCGTGGCTAGATCCTGCTCTAGGCCGTCTAAAACGTCGCCGTCTACATCCGTTATCAGCAAGGCGCCCGCGTCTTGCGGTAGGCCTTTGTTAAATTTAGTCTCGACCGCGCGTATACAAAGAGCGTCTAAAAACTCCATGGCTACGGGCGTCACGCCTGCTGCCATAGTCTTATAAACGGCGTTCATCGCGGCGTTTACGCTAGGGAAAATTCCCATCGCCGTTTTTCTAAATTTAGGCTTTGCGATGAGTTTTAACGTGATTTCGGTTATTACCGCTAGCGTGCCCTCGCTGGCGATGAGGATGCCTGCGATATTGTATCCCGCGACGTCTTTTATCGTGCGTTTGCCGGCGCGGATCACTTCGCCGTTAGGTAGCACCGCTCGCAGCGCCATGACGTAGTCTTTGGTGATGCCGTATTTTGCCGCCCGCATGCCGCCCGCGTTTTCGCTGACGTTGCCGCCTAGCGTCGAGTATTCCTGGCTAGCGGGATCTGGCGGGTAGAAAAGGCCTAGTTTCTCGGCTTCGCGCTGCAAATTTATATTTATACAGCCAGGTTGCACGACTGCGACCATGTTTTGCATGTCGATTTCTAGGATTTTATTCATATGCTTTTCAAATGCAAGCACCACGCCGCCCTCGTGCGCTAGCGCCCCGCCCGTAAAGCCGCTGCCAGCACCCCTAGGCACGATAATGATTTTATTTTCGTTGCAGTACTTTAAAATCTCGCTAACGTCGCGCTCGTCTCTAGGGAAAAGCACGCCGTCTGGTAAATGCCGCTTTTTCGTCGCGTCGTAGCAGTATGCGATCCTGTGCGCGTCGTCGAAGTAGGCGTTGTCCGCGCCTAGTAAATTTATAAAAAATTTAGCGTGTTTTTCGTGCATTATTTATCTTTTAAAAGAGCTTTGTAGTGGCGGTCAAAGTCGCTGATCTGCTCCGAGCCCCATTTCCAAAATACCGTATCGATGTCCTTGACGCGAGTGTAAAAAGGCAGCTGGTAGTATTTGACCGCGCCGCTTTGGAAGCGTTTTAGCGGCTCGAAACTCTGGCAGTCGGCAAAAAGCGCTTCGTTGTTCATAGCGATAAATATTAACCCCGCAGCGCTTTGGTTGCACATTTTGCGAAAGTCGTCGCGGCTAGGGTTTGGCTTATACTCGTAGCTTAGATACGATCCCACGATGTCCGGGTGGATAAAGGTGATGTCTTTAAACGCGTTCGTTACTTCGGCGTAAATTTCTTTGTTCGGTACGACGATGAGCGAGCGGTTGTAGAGGTAGTTTAGGATGATCTCGTCGCCGCTTTTAGGTAAAATTCCTGGTATCGGCAGGGCTTTTTGCGCTAACGTGTCAAATACCTCGAATCGTACCTTTGCAAAGCCGCCGCCTTTTTGCGTGACGACCGCGCGGGCTATGATAGAGCTTTGAGCGCCGTCAAATTTGTGCATCACGACGCCGCTACTACCTACGACGATATCTGAGCCATCTATGATCGTGCCTACGCCCTCATCCACGCTTATCAGCGGGGCTTTATACTCTCTCATCGAAAACTCGGCCGCAAAGCTAAGGCAAGCCGCCGCTAAAAATAAAAGAAATTTTTTCAAAATTTATCTCCTGAAAGTTTGAAATTTTAGCGCTCATTATATCTGAAACTGGCTTAGTTTTGCAAAATGTAAGTAATTTTCGAGTAAAATACGGCTTTTAAATCAAGGGATTTTATGAAGAAATTTTCATTAGCTTTACTGCTGGCGGTAAATTTATTCGCCGCCTCGCCTATACAATCTACCGTCCAGGAGCTTAGCTGGCCTAGCGGAGATACGTTTTTAACTTTTTTGGAGAAAAATTCCATCCCCCTTTCTCTTTATTATGATATGGATTCGGACGATAAGGAGTTTGTAAGCGAGATAAAAGCGGGCATATCGTATCAAATTTTAAGAGACGAAAAAGGCGGGATAAGCCAGGTGCTAATCCCCGTAAACGAAGAACTTCAAGCGCAAATTTATAAAGATAACGACGGAAAGTATAATTTTCAGCTTTCCTCGATCTCGTATCAGACGCATAGGCGCGTGCTTAGTATGCCTATTACGGTTTCGCCTTCGCAAGATATCCAAGACGCTACGGGCAGTGCGGCTTTGGCACACGGATTTTATCTGGCGATGAAGAACGAAGTGCCGGAAAGCGAGTTTAAAAAGCTAAAAAAAGGCGACAGGCTCGCGATGGAATACACGCAAAAAACTAGGCTCGGACGAACGTTTGGCATACCGGAAATACACTGGGCGTCGATACAAATCGGCGATAAAAAATACGTCACGTATAAATTCGAAAACAAATACTACGACAAAAGCGGCAAGAAAAACGATAAATTTTTGCTAACTAGACCGATCGCAAACGCTCGTATTACCTCGCCTTTTACGCCCAAGCGCTATCATCCGATACTAAAGCGCTATAAGGCCCATCTAGGCGTGGACTACGGCGCTCCTAAAGGCACTCCGATAAAGGCCGCAGGCGAGGGTACGGTAAAATTCGTCGGTACTAAAAGCGGCTACGGCAAGGTAGTAATACTAGGTCACACTAGCGGTTACGAGACGCTATATGCGCACACTAGCGGCTTTGCTAAAGGTATAAAAAGCGGAGTAAAAGTTAAGCAAGGTCAGCTCATCGCATATGTGGGAAACACGGGTATGAGTACGGGTTCGCACCTGCATTTCGGCGTTTATAAAAACGGTAACGCTATAAACCCAGAGACCGAGATAAAGGTAGCTAAAAGCGTATTTGCCTTAAATGAAAGCGCTAAATTTCAAAAATATATAAAACAGTTTGAAAACAAGATAAAAGAGTATGCCAACAAGGATGAAATCCCTGAAAAAGAGCAGAAATTTGATGCGGCGATGGACTGGGAGCATCCTATAACCGAGCCAAAAACAGACGTAAATTTGACGATGACGGATGCAAATTCTACCTTTTCTAGCGGAGATTTAAATTTAACTACGGAGACGAAAAGGGCAGAGGAAAATTTAACTAACATCGGCTCTTTAAAAACCGATATAAATTTGACAAAAGAGACAAAGGGTGACAACAAGGGAGACAATGCGACCAAAACCGAAGCAAATTTGACGAGCGAGCTCGCAAGCGGCAGCGACGATGCAAATTTGACGGACTCAAATTTAACCAAGTCCGAGTCAAATTTAACGGAGCAGCCCAAAGCAGAAAGCAACTCCTCTGGAACCAAAACGGACGCGAACGAAACGGCAAATTTAGCCGCGGCAAAATCAGCAAAACCGGAGTCAAATTTAACCTCTGCAAAAGCGTCAAACAAGGCGGCAAGCAAGACTGAGCCAAAAAAATCAAGCAAAGAGGCGAAAAAATCTGAGTCAAATTCGTCCGCTAAAAATAAAGACAAAACAAAACAGACGGATAAGAAAAAGGACAAAACAAATAAAGAAACCAAAACCGAGTCCAAAAAGAAAAAAGACGTAAACGCCAGCAAAGATAAGTCCAAAAAGCAAAAACGGACCGCCGATAAAAAGGCTAAATCAAAAGATAAAACCGCCGAGTCAAGCGACAAAAAGAGCAAATGATGGAAGAAAACGAGCAATTAAACGAAGCCAAAGAGCTGCTAGACTCGCACCTAAACGAGACGATCGATAAGGAGCTAAGCCCCGCCGACCTTGCCCAGCACCTAAAAACGCTTAAAAAGCACGATGAGGAGCTATTTGGCGAATACCTCGAAAAGCTCGACCCAGAGATCCTGGGCGACGTAGCGATGGAGATGCCAGATCACATGCTAAAGGACGTGATCGAGCAGATACCTAGCGACAAGATCATCGAGGCGATCGAGGAGCTAGAGAGTGATGACGCGGCCGAGCTTTTGGAGTATATCGAGGAGATCGACGAGCAAAAGGCTAAAGAGCTCTTTGACGGCCTGGACAAGGACGATCAGGAGGAGATTTTACGTATCCGCAGCTACGACGAGGGCGAAGCGGGCGCGTTCATGCAGACGGAGCTTTTTAGTGCGCATATCGACGAGCAGCTAAAAACGGCGGTCGAGCGGCTAAGGCGCGAGAAGGAAGAGGGCAAACTAGAAAACGTCTCGCAGCTTTTTATCACCGATAAAAAGGGTGTTTTGCTCCATGCGGTGCCGCTTGAGGATCTGATACTATTTGATTTTAACCAAACCTTAAGAGAGATCATCGCAAAGAGCGAAGAGGATAAATATAAACCCAACGTGGCCGTAGATAACGAGCCTATCGAGACGGTCGTAGAAACGGTCGAAAACTACGATATGAACTCGATCGCGGTCGTCGATAGCAAGGGTTATTTGCTAGGTCGTATCACAACAGACGACATCCACGACTTTATAAAAGAGAGCGCCACGGAGCAAATTTATAACCTAGCCGGCGTCGACGACGAAGCTGAGGAAGAGGATACGAGCCTGGTTAAGGCCACTCGCGCGCGCGCCGTTTGGCTACTTATAAATTTATTTACCGCGCTTATTAGCTCATCGATCATCGGGCTTTTTGACGAGACGATAGCTAGCTACGTAGCACTCGCGGTATTGATGCCTATCGTCGCATCAATGGGCGGAAATACCGGCACGCAGGCGCTTACGGTTACCGTGCGCCGACTAACTCTGGGAGAGATTGAGTTTAAAAACGCCGCAAATGCGCTAAAACGCGAGGTTGGCATCGCGCTTATAAACGGACTAACCTTTGCATTTTTGATGGGCGTTATAGCTTCTTTGTGGTTTAACCGCCCGATGCTAGGCGTCGTTATCGGCGCTTCGATGTTGATAAATTTGTTTTTCGCCGGATTTTTTGGTACTTTGATACCGCTAACCTTAAAGAAATTTGATATCGATCCCGCCGTCGGCTCGGCCGTGCTGCTTACCACCGTTACCGACACGGTCGGCTTTTTTAGCTTTTTAGGACTGGCAAAATGGATACTTCTGTAAAAAATATCAAGATAGAAAATTTAACCGCCCCGCGCTATGTAAAGCCATATCAAATTTCCTTTGATCTGTGCGAAAAGTCCGTCAAATGGGAGTGTATCAAGGCCCACGATAGCGTCTCGGTACTGCTTTATCACGAGGACAAGGACGCGTTTTTGCTGGTTAAGCAGTTTCGTCCCGCCGTTTGGTTTAATCTGCAAGAAGGACGCGAGCTAAATTTGACGCAAAAGGGCGACGAGGGCTACACATATGAGCTTTGCGCAGGTCTGATGGATAAAGGCAAGAGCGAGGAGCAGACCGTCATCGAGGAGATCGCCGAGGAGACGGGCTTTGCCGTGAGCAAGGTCGAGCGCATAACATCCACTCGCGGCGCGCTGGGATTTGGCGGAGCGAAGCAGACAATGTTTTTTGCCGTGATAAACGACGCGATGAAGATCGGCGAGGGCGGCGGCATAGACGGCGAAAATATCGAGCCCGTTTACGTGTCGCTTGAGCGGGCGCGGGAGTTTATGTTTGACGAAACCAAAACCAAGGCTACGGGGCTAATGTTTGCTTTTATGTGGTTTTTTGATAGAATGGGCAGATAGTTTGCGCCAAATTTTAGATTTCGCGAAAAATAATCAAATTTAAGGAAAATAAATGCTAAAGAAAATAGTTTGCGTCGCTTTTTTGGCGTCCTCGGCTTTTGCCGCCGTGCCTGCTTTCGAGGAGGCGAGCGCGGAGTTAGCTCAAAACAACTACGACAACGCCTTAAAGCTCTTTGAAAAGTCTTGCTATGAGGAGAAAAATATCGTAGGCTGCTATGCCGCGGGCTTTATAAACATTAACGCCTATTCGCAAAACTCTAGCGAGGCAAAAGGCTTCGAGCAGTTTTCAAAAGCTTGCGATGCGGGCGATATGGACGGTTGCA
>NZ_CALKTQ010000205.1 GCF_937997465.1 uncultured Campylobacter sp.
GACCAAAACCAGTTGCCTTACCGCTTGGCGATACCCCAGCCTGTAAAAAGAAAGGTGATTATATATATTTTTACCTTATTTGTCAAGCTTTTTGGCAAATTTTCGCCATTTTTTCAAAGTTTTTCCATAAAAGCCGTGCTATACGAGCCATTTAAGCGCCTATTTATATCGTCCTGCCAGCTAGCAGGGAGCACTTCAAGAGCCCTAAATTTAGGCAATAAATCCAAATTTTCACTCGGATTAAAAAACAGTTTATTTATTTGCATTACGCTTAGTGCGTTTTCGTTTTTTTGCAGGATCTCTATCTCGCAGCCAGCACTACATGAGCCATTTTCAAGTACCTTGTAGTACCAGCCGGTTAATCCCGTGGCAAAAATCTCTTTGGCTAAATTTGTATTCCCCCAGCGTTTTGCGAGCTTAAAGCACGGTTTTCGCGGCTGGGTTACTTGTAGTACTAATGAGCCGATTTTATGCACGTCGCCGACGCTCACGCTAGTTTCATCCAGCCCGCTAACGGTCAAATTTTCGCCCATCGCGCCTAATGGCAAATTTTTAAGCCCAAGATAAGCTTCCCACGCGGGATAGTTTTCTAGCGAATTTGCAAATACGGCTTTATTTACGCCGCCGTGATGCTCAGTGTCGGCCACCTCGTCGCCCTCAAAGCCAAGCTCGCCCGCGTAGATTTCGCCCGTTTGCGCATTTTTAAATATCGCCGAGCGCCACGCCTTGCCTAGCTCGTCCGCAGCTGCCGCGCTGCCGTACTGCCTTGCTTTACCTATCAAAAGAGCCTTTACGAATGCCATCTTGCCCTCACGCCACGTTTTGCAGATTTAGCCTAACCTGCTCGCCCTCGTCGTTAAACTCAAATCTCACCGCCCTAGCCCCGAAGCTCTTTGCGATCGCCTCTAGCGTATCGCGCGCGGATTTGTGGATCTTGGACTGGAGCTGATTTATCAGGCGTACGGACATCTTTTCGACCTCGGCGCGCGCCTCCTCTATGAGCCTGTTTTTATCCTCCTCGCTAAAGCTGCTACCGAAAAATCCATTTAGCGAATCAGGCAGCAAAAACGGGATAAATTTGCCGTTTTTCTCGTCGTAAAATTTCATATTCGCGATCGAAAATTTGTATTTGCAAGGCGGCATCTTGATGAGATACTCCTCGCTCGCGACATTTACGATCTCTAGGCGCGGGCTCGTTAGGTCGTAGATGAAGTTTATCTCAAACTCAAATATCATCGAGAGCTTTTTCTCGCTCACCAGCCAGCGTAGATACTCCTTGCCAAAACTGCCAAATGCGTGGTCGGTTTTGGTCACGATCTCTTTGCTATAGACCTGAAAAACAGATAGCTCGCCGATGGATTTTAGCTGCGATATCTCGGTGCTAATCTGCGTTGTCGCAGGCTTTTGCGCGGTTTTTAAGGCTTTATTAAATCTAAAAATCGTAAATACGCAAATCGCCAGCAAAATCGCTAAAATAAGGCTTGTAACATCTATCATCTTTGCTCCTTTAAAAGGCGATTTTAGCGAAATTCGTTAAAATAATCGTTAAATTTGAGTTTTTGGCTGTTTTATATCGGTATAAATTTGGATCGTAAGTTTAAATTTAGCGAGCTTTTAGATTCGGTGCAGTTTGGCAAAACCCGCACCTTTGAGATACGGGTTTTAAATTTTACGCAAATTTGAGGCAAATTTAAATAGCTTAAAACACCTGAATAAATTTAAAATCATGCTCTCTAAGCACTTTTTTGATGAGTTCTTGATGGTCTTCACCCTTGGTTTCCAGCGTGATCGTGATATTAGCGTCGCCGTACTCCAGACTCGTGGAGAAGCGGTCGTAGTCGATCTTTACTATGTTGGCATTTGCGATCTTTAGGCTATCGGTTAGGCTCATGAGCGCGCCTGGTTTATCTATCAGCGTGATTTGTAGCGCCATCTTGCGGTGCGACTTTATGAGACCTTTTTCGATGATGACGTTTAGCATCTGCACGTCGATGTTTCCGCCGCTTAGCACGATGCCGATACGCTCGCCGGCCTTAAATTTGACCTTGTTGTGCAAGATACTGGCGACACCGACCGCACCCGCGCCCTCGACCACGATCTTTTGCGTCTCAAGCAGGAACAAAATCGCGTTTGCGATCTCCTCGTCGTCGACCTGCACGAACTCGTCCACGCACTCTAGGATATTTGCCAGCGTCGTCTCACTCGCATCGCGAACCGCGATACCGTCGGCGATCGTGCGCACGGTTTTTGAATTTATGCTTTTTTTAGCGCTAAAGCTGTTAAACATAGCAGGCGCGCCCTTTGCACTCACGGCGACCACCCGGATGTCTGGGTTTACCTGTTTTACGCAGCTTGATATGCCGCTTATTAGCCCGCCGCCGCCAACGGGCACGATGATAGTTTCAAGCTCAGCCAGATCGTCAAGCATCTCAAGTCCCACCGTCCCCTGCCCGGCCATCACGTACTCGTCGTCAAATGGATGAATAAAGCTCATGCCCTGCTGCTTGGCATACTCTACGGCGTAGGCATAGGCCTCGTCGAAGTTATCGCCCTTTAGGATGACTTCGGCGCCTAGATCTTTGGTGCCTAGTACCTTTAAAAGCGGCGTAGACTCGGGCATCACGATAGTAGCGGGCGTTTTAAACTCGCGCGCCGAGATAGCCACGCCTTGGGCGTGATTGCCGGCACTTGCCGCGACGACGCCTTTTTTACGCTCCTGCGCGCTTAAATTTGCGATTTTATTATACGCGCCGCGGATCTTATACGCGCCCGTGCGCTGGAGGTTTTCTTCTTTTAGGTAGATGAGCGCGCCGCTGGCGAGGCTTAGTTTTGCGCTGTAGGCAAAGGGCGTCTTATACACAAAGCCGCTTATCGTGCGCTTGGCTTGGATTATTTTATTTAGAGAGATCATTTTAGCCTTTCGTTTTTGTTTAAATTTTACTTTTCGTCGCTTTTGCTTGCGCGTTTATTTACCGTATTTTTGCTTACGTTTTCTTTATTTTCGTTTTTACATTTACTTTTTGCCGCGGGCCGCTAAATTTACAGTGCAAGCTTCTCCGTCAAATTTGGCCTAATCAAGCCTTTGTAGCTCGATTTTTATGCACCTATCCTGCACGAAATTTATCCCGTTTTCGCGCGCGATCGCTCCTGCGGCATCGTTTGTTATACCAAGCTGCAACCACAGCGTTTTTACGCATTTTTTGACGGCGTCCTTTACTAGCTCGCTAGCAAATTCGCCTTTTCTAAACATCACTGCGACGTCGATATCTTGGTCTATTTCCATCAAATTTCTATAGACCTTGCGTCCTAAAATTTCATCAAATTTTGGATAAACAGGAAATACGTTAAATCCGCGCTTGATGAGAAATTTCGCAACCTCGTTGCTAGGCTTGCTCTCATCAGGACTAAGGCCCACGACCGCGATATTTTTAGCGGCGGATAAAATTTGCCCTAGATCGCTAGGCATTTTTACCCTTTAAAAGCACGCCGCACTCGATATGAGTAGTATTTGCAAACTGATCAAACACGGCAAATTTGACCGCCTCGTGCGTCGCGGCAAGCTGCGCTAGATCGCGCTTTAGACTCTGGGGCTAACAGGAGATATAGATGATATTTTCGTAGTTTTTGATGAAATTTATCACGCTCTCATCAAGCCCCGCGCGCGGCGGATCAACCAAAACGTGCGAGAAGTCGTAGCTAAAGATATCAAGCTCTCTTAGACGGTTAAACTCGCGCTCGCGCCCAAACGCGCTCATCAGCTCCTCGGCGCTCATTCGTAAAAATTTGATGTTATCTACGCCGTTTAGTTCGCAGTTTTTGAGCGCATTTGCGATCGAGCTTTTGGATATTTCGGTTGCCAAAACGCGCTTAAATTTTTCCGCTAGCGGAACGGTAAAGTTGCCGTGTCCACAGTAAAGCTCAAGTAGATCCACGCCGCGCTCTACACAGCTCTTCGCCCACTCGATCATCTTTTTGTTTACGGCGGTGTTTGGCTGGATAAAAGCTCCGTCGCCGAATGTAAATTTGTAAATTTTGCCACCGATGTTTAGGCGGTCCTCTAAATTTAGTTCATTGCTTAGTAGCTTTTGCCCTTTTGCTCTAGCTGCTATCGTTACGCTCAGATCGGCAAATTTGCGCACTAGGCTCTCTATCTCGCCCTGCTCGGCTTCGCCTAGACGCTTATGATAGAGCAGCGTCGCCAGTATCCCGCTCGCGCACGAGATAAACTCGGCGCCAAAGAGTCTCTCTTTTAAAATTTGATTTTTCGCAAGCGCCTCAAGCAAACGCGGCATCAAATTTGCGATAGGAGAGGCTACTTTCGGGCACTCGTCTATAAAAATGCGCTTAGTTTTAGCACCGTACATCGTGTATCTTAGCTCCTCGCCGTCGCGCCAGACCCCAAACTCCGCTCTGGTACGGTAAGCGACACTCTGCGAGGCGAAAAACTCAAATTCGCCGCTATAAAACGGCTCAAATTCGCACCTTATAAAATCAGTTTTAAATTTAACCTGCTCCTCGTAAGGCATATCAAGAGTGCAACTACCGCATTCTCCTAGAAATTTACAAAATTTAACGGGCAAATTTAAACCTTTTGTCCGACGAGTCTAACAACCAAAGCCGTAATCAAAAGCCCAAACGGTAGAACTATCCAGACGCTTAGG
>NZ_CALKTQ010000206.1 GCF_937997465.1 uncultured Campylobacter sp.
CCAAGCGCGATCGGGAAGTATCCCGCAAAAATACTGATCGCGCAAACCGCAAGCGCATAAGGCATCTGCGTCTGGACGTGATCGATGTGGTTACACCCAGCACCCATAGACGAAAGTATCGTAGTATCCGAGATCGGCGAGCAGTGATCGCCAAATATCGCGCCCGTTAAAACGGCTGAGATATTTACTATCATATACGCGTGCAAGGCGTCGCCCTCTAGTCCGCTGTGCATGCCCACCGCGCTAGCTAGCGGTATCGCAAGCGGCATCAAAATGCCCATCGTGCCGTAGCTGGTGCCGGTAGAAAAGCTGATAAATGATCCAAGCATAAAAATCGCTGCCGGAAGGACGATCTTTGGCGTAGACTGAGAAAGCAGATCAACAAGGTAGCGAGAGGTGCCGAGTTCTTTTATAACCGAGCTTAGCGACCACGCAAGAAGCAGGATGATGATCGTAGTTATCATGGTTTTCCAGCCCTTACCCCAAGTTTCTATCGCCTCGCGAACGGTCAAAATTTTTCTATAAACGGCCATAAATATCGCCACCACGGTAGCTAGCAAAGCTGACTGAAATAGAGCCACGGACGCATCGGCAGCGCCAAAAGTAGCTTGGAAGGTGTGGAACGTAAGCGGATGAGCCTTCGCGCTCTCAAGAACCTCGCCCTCAAGAGCACCCAGACCGCTAAAATAAAAGCTAACAAACGCGCCCAAAATAAGCACTAAAAGCGGAATAACGGCGTTTGAGCTTTGTAGTTTGATATTTTCTTTAGGCTCTAGCGTCTTATCCTCGACGTCCTCGATCATAGCTCCGCCGCTTCTAGGGTGCAGTTCGCCGGCTCTAGCTCTGCGCTCGGCTTTTAGCATGCCTGCAAATTCGCGCCCCATAAACGCGGTACAAACGATGAAAAATAGCATGAAAAGGTTGTAAAATCTATACGGCATAGTCTCGACAAAGATGCTAAATGCGTTTACGTTCGTTATGCCGATGAGCTCGTAGCCTTGTTTAATGAGCGATATCTCAAGTCCTACCCAAGTCGAGATGACGGCTAGACCAGCGATCGGAGCGGCGGTAGCGTCGATGATAAAGGCTAGTTTTTCGCGAGAGACTTTAAATTTGTCCGTTATCGGGCGCATTATAGGGCCCACGATGAGGGAGTTCGCGTAGTCGTCGAAAAAGACGAAAAGTCCCATCACCCAAGTTGAAATTTGAGCAGAAACGCCTGTTTTGGCCTTTTTGCTTAGCCATATCGCCACAGCCTTGGTTCCGCCCATTTTGGTTATGAGCGCGACCACGCCGCCGATACAAAGAACCTGAAGCACAATGCCCGCGTTCCAGCTATCGGCTAGCGAGCCCACGACCCTTTTTACGATATCGGTAAAGCCCTTTACAAAGGTCATCGGGATGCTTGAATCGATGATGTTTATGAGAAACGTTCCGCTAAAAACGCCGATAAACAGCGACAAAACGACGTCTTTGGTGATAAACGCCAAAACTATCGCCACCACGGGCGGTATGAGCGTCCAAAAGCCGAATATTTCTGCATTTTTTTTCGCTACTTCGGGATCTACGGCCAGCGCCAAGATCGGCAAAAGCGACAAAAATAAAATCTTTTTCATCAAAAACTCCTTTTTGTTTTTCGTCGGTTTAATCAAATTTTCCGCCCCGCGTGCCATCGGTCGGTATTTAAGGCATAAATTTAGCTAAATGCGGCTTAAATTTTTGTTTTAAATTCGCTTAGAATTCAAATTTTTTTAGCTCTTTATTAAAAAATTTATGTTAAAAATGAGGCTTTTGTGGAAATTTTGTTTAAAACTGTACTCGGTGGCAAATTTTAAATTTGGTCATGACTTAAATTTTGCAGGGAATTTTGAAACTCTGGCTTGTTGGTCAAATTTGGTATTTAAAGCGCAGAGCGTCATTTGCATAAAAAGGTAAATTTATGATATCTGCTTCAAACCGCACGGGTTTAAAACGCTATTAAGTTTGCCGCTCGAAATTTAATACTTGGCGTCAAATTCCGGGTTAAATTTGATAAAAGAGTCAAATTTAACCCAAAAATCCACAAATTTAACGCTAAAAGTCTACTTTTTCTCGATAAAAAGCCCGGCCCAAGTCTGCTGCGTCGCCATCGCCTCGACGACGTTGATATTGACGCGGTGAGGCATATTTAGGCAGTTTAGCACGATCTGCGCGATATCCTCGGCGGTGATGTACTCTACGCCTTCGTAAACCGCGTCGGCTTTAGCCTTATCGCCGCCAAAGCGAACCTCGCTAAACTCAGTCTTGCAGATACCGGGAGCTATCTCGGTCACGCGGATACCGGTGCCGCGGATGTCGTTGCGCAGATTTCTGCTAAACTGCTTTACAAAGGCCTTACTGGCACCGTAAACGTGACTGCCCGGATACGGCCATGCGCCCGCAGTCGAACCTAGATTAAAGATATAGCCGCTCTTTCGCGCGATCATGAGGGGCAAAACGGCCTTGGTAGAGTATAAAAAGCCTTTGATGTTAGTATCGACCATCGCCTCAAAATCCTCGATGCTAGTCTCCGCCACTCCTTCAAGCCCGAGCGCCAAACCTGCGTTATTTACGAGTACTTCGATATCGCGAAACTCCTGCGGCAAATTTGCCACGCCGTCAAAAACCGCCTTTTTATCGCGGATATCTGCGACGATGATGTGCGTATTTCCAAGCTCCTTTACCAGAGTTTCGAGCCTTTCCTTGCGGCGAGCGAGCGCTACGATCTTGTACCCTTCGCGGCTGAGCGTCCTAGCTATCGCCTCGCCGAATCCCGACGTAGCTCCCGTGATAAAAGCCGTTCCTTTCATATTTTCTCCTTATTCGGTGATCAAATTTGACTCAAGCCCCATCGCCCTTAGATACTGCGCGTTGATCTCTTTTTTGCCGATGATCGCGTAGTCTAGGGCGTTTAGTCCGTTATCATCCACTGCCTGCACGTCCGCGCCGTTATCTATCAAAAGCTGCAAAATCTCCACGTCAGCCGCCCCTGCCGCGCTCATCAGCACGCTTTTTGACGCCGCGTCAAAGTCGCAGAGCTTCACAAAGCTAGGTAGCTGGACGCTCAAATTTGCACTATATGCAAGCTTAGTGCTCACGTCTATCAGCCTTTTGTTTACTAACGCTCCGTTTCCTAGTAGAAATTTGACTAAATTTATATCGTTTAGTTGTACAGCCTTAAAAAGCGGGGTGACGCCGAGCAGATTTTCGTAGTTTACGTCCGCGCCGCTAGAAACCAGGAGCTTTACGTTGTTTAAATTTTTAAGAGCGAAAAACAGCGAATTCTCAAAGCCATAGTTTAAATTTACTCCCGCGCGTAAAAACTCTTTTATCACGTCCTCGCTTTTTTCGTAAAGAAGCGCGGCGTTAAAGGCGTTTTGCAGCGAGCTTTGCGAGACGGAGCCCGAATATATCGCCTCATTTATGCCGTATTTTGTAAAAGTCGGGTCGCTAACTTTTCTCGCAAACTCGTCCATATCGCCGTTTTGCAGAGTCGCAGCGGCAAATTTTAAAAACTCGTTTGCAACCTTTGAAGCGTAATAAATCGCGCTGCCTTCGTCTATTTTGAAATTTGATTTATAGTAGCTTACTAGCGGCTCAAGCGCGGCATTGTAGTCTTTGTTAAAGTCCTTAAAAACCGTGAAGTTACTTAAACTTTGATGTCCCCAGTAGCGAAGCCTGGCTCTATTTTGTGCTACGAGTTTTTCGTATTCATCAGGGCTTTCTAGTTCTTTGGCGTAAATTTCAGGTGCATAGGAGGCTTTTAATACCTTAAATTTAAACTCGTTTAAATTTTTAGTCGCCAAATTTCCGACGCAAGCAAGGCTCTCGGCGCGGATCTTTTGAGCGGCCGAGAGTAAAATTTGAGCCTCTTTTATCCCCAGGATAGAGTCCTTGCAGTTTGGTTCAAATTCTCCCGAAAAGGTTAAATTTTGAGAGAAATATCGCTGCTTTTCGACCAAAGCGTCATCGCAGTTAAAGCCTGCAAAAACAAAAGAAAATGACAAAAATATTGGCAAAATAAATCTCATTGTATGCCTCAATATCTTTTAATTTTGATAATTTTACCAAAAAATAATTTGGTAAAAATAAATTTACCGCTCGTTAAAGCAAACGTCCGCAAACGCGGCTTTTAGCTTCTCGTAAAGCGGAGTAAAAGGCACGCCGTTTACGCGCACTTCGGCGATAGATGTTATGAAGTTCGTATCGCCGCTCCAACGCGGCACTAGATGATAGTGCACGTGCTCTGAGATACCCGCACCCCCTGCTTTGCCCAGATTCATCCCGATATTTACGCCAGCCGCATTTAGCTCGCGTTTTAAAATTTTCACGCCCTCGCGCACGTAGGCGCTCATCTCCAACCACGTCTGTTCGTCTAGGCTTTCGATATTATCGACGTGCACGTAAGGTATCACCATAAAGTGCCCCGGCGTATACGGGTAGAGATTCATGATCCCAAAACACCGCTTTGCGCGGAACAAAACGCCAGTCTGCGCGTCTTTTTCCGGATGATTTACGACGTTGCAAAAGACGCAGCCCTGCTCCTTTTTGCCGAAATATTCGCTCCTCCACGGTGCGCAAATGTGCTCCATATCAGCCCTCCTTTACGGTTTTTACGGCTTTTGCCAAGTCCTCTTGCCTCATAAAATGCTCGCCTATCAAAAACGCGTCGGCTCCTTGCGCGTGTAGCTCTTTTAGTTGCGAGTGCTCATAGATGCCGCTTTCTGCGACGATAACGCTTGCGTTTTTGATTTTAGAAAACAGCTTCTCGCAAAGGCTCATATCCATCTCAAACGTACTTAAATTTCGGTGATTTACGCCGACCATCTTTGCGCATGCGAAATTTGACTTTTCTACATCCTCCTCGTCGTGCGTCTCGACCAAGGCCTCAAGCCCCAAAGAGCGCGCGTAATCAAACAGCCGCTTTAACTCATCGGCGCCAAGAGCCTTTGCGATAAGCAAGACAAAATCGGCTCCATAAACGAGCGCTTCTAAAATTTGATACTCGTCTACGATAAAATCCTTGCGAAGCAGCGGCAGCGAGCTTTCGCGTCTTATGGCCGCCAGATACTCCAAATTTCCTTTAAAAAAATGCGGCTCGGTTAGAACCGAGATAGCGTTTGCGCCGCCTTTTTCGTACTCTTTTGCTATCTCTACGGGCGCGAAATTTGGCCTTATCAGCCCTTTGCTAGGGCTCGCTTTTTTAACCTCGGCGATGATGCGATACGGCTCTTTTGCACTACTTTTTAGCGCTTTTACCGCGTCTTTTATCTCGCGCGGATTTTTCGCCGCGAGCTCTTGTAGTTTTTCAAAAGGCGTTTGCGACTTTCGCAGCGCCAAATCATCTTTCGTTCGTTCGATTATCTGATCTAGTATCATTTTTTACCCTTTTTTAGGCACTCTTTGATAGAGTTTATATGCTCTTTACCCTCGGGTGAATTTACAAATTCCTCGTCGTGCAGGACTTGCTGCATTATCTCGTCAGCCTTTTTGCACTCGCCCAGCTTATAGTATCCCCACGCTAGCGAGTCTAGATAAAACACAGATCCCGGCTCTAGCTCGAGGGCTTTATTTACCAGATCTATCCCCTTTTTCGCGTCTATATCGTGGTCGATGAGTAGGTAGCCGTAGTAGTTTAGATATAGTGCATTATTTAGCTTTACGGCCGATTTTTCAAAGTTGGCGATCACTTGTTTGAGGCTATCTTTATCTATCTTTTTGGTTTGTTTATCCGTATCTCTTTCGTACTGATATATCGCCATTTTGGCTTGATATTCGAGATTAAAGCTCTTATCGAAAGCCTCCTGCGCCTTTTTGTATGCCTTTCCGAAATCCCCCGTCGCAGCGTAAAGATCCATCAGCGCATCGTCGTTGTAGGAGTATTTTTGTAAAAATTTGATCGCCGCGTCGTAGTTTTTTTGATAGACGTAGACGCCAAGCGCTTTTTCGAGATAGATTTTTTCTTTCGTCGCTTCAAAAAGACTCTCGTAAACATCGATCATATCAGAGTAGCGGCCATCCTGCGCATAGATATCTACTAGCGCCGTGCAGGTCTCTACCTCGCAGCCGTCGATTCGGCGTGAGCTCTCCAGATGCCTGATCGCCTCTTTTTTGTCGTTCATTTTATTGTATAAAAGATCGACTATGCGTAGCAGATTCTCAACGCTCCTATCTAGCTCATATGCGCGCTCAAGCTCGCCTAGAGCGGCTTTGTTATCGTTTTGCATCGAGTAAACAGCAGAGAGCATGACGTGATTTTTAGAGACGTCCTCTTTTTTGACGAGCTCTTTCATTATCTTTGCGGCTTCGTCTAGTTTGTTTTCGCTCATCAAATTTGCGCCCTGTATGCGAAGCACGTCTACGTCGTCTTTTAACACCTTTTGGCTGAGCGCTAAAATGCTTTTAAAATTTACGTTTTTAGAAAAAAACGCGAGTCTGAGCGCCTCTTTTAGATAGTCCGTGTTTTTAGTTTTTTCGTAAAGCTGCTCGTAAAGCTCGGTCGCCTCGTCGTGCCTAGCGTTTTCCACCGCCAAAAGCGCCTTGATAACGTACAAATTCTCATCAAAGCCGTCTTTGGCGGTAGCAAAACAAACAAGCAAGGCCGCCAATATAAATTTTAAAATCGCCTTATTCCCGCGCATTCTTTCTCCAATTCATTGATTTTATCCTTAAAATAGTCCCAAAACGGAAAGGTGCGGCACTGGCTCGGTCGAAAGTCGTAAACCGAGCAGTTTTTTGCCGTTTCGTCAAAAAAAACGCACGCAAACCCGCCGTCGTAGGGCTTTTCTTTGAGGCTAAATTTATATCCGAATTTATCTAAAAATCGCGATCTAAACTCATCCTCACTCATTTTTAGATGCTGCGCCAATGACGAGATTTCCGCGGAGCTTATCCATATATAGCCGCTCTCGCCAGTGCAGCATTTGCCGCCGCACAGCTCGCACTTGCTAGCGTCAAATTCATAACCAAAGCCGCTTTGTCTTAGCAAATTCACTCCGCCGCATCCTTGCTTTGCGTATTTGCCGCGGCAAAAATTTCAGCCGCCTTTTTACTATAAACGCCGCCTTCAAAAACAAAAATCGGCGGTAAAATTTGAGTCAAAGATTTTGAGCTTTTTTTAGCCTCGATTAGCACCAAATTTGCCGCGCCGTCCGCTTTTGGATGCACGAAGCAAAGCCTAGTAAGCGTAAATTTAAATTCGCTCAAACAAAGCAAAATTTCAGATATACGCTTAGCGTCGTAGCAAAAGCTAAAAACTCCGCGCGGCTTTAGCAGCGAATTTGCGCTACCCACAAGCTCGCTAAGCGGCAAATTTTCACTATATCTAGCGGTGCGAAGGTGCTCGTTCTCGCTTTTTTTCGCGCCGTCGTGGTAAAAGGGCGGGTTTGAGACGATGAGATTATATCTTTTTTCACTCTTAAATTTAGCAAAATCAGACGTTATAAACTCGGCTTCAAGCCCGTTTTGGCTAGCGTTTGCGGCGGCCAAATTTACGTTAGCTTCTAAAATATCAAGTAAGCTAAGCGAAATTTTAGGAAAATCGCGCTTTAAAAGCAGCCCCAAAACCCCGCTACCGCAACCAACCTCTAGCACCTCGCCGCACACTCCGCCCTCACGGATAAAGTCATACAAAAACATCGTGTCGCTGTTGTAGCGGTAGCCGTTTTTGGGCTGAGTGATTATCATCTATATACCTTGATGATAAATCCTTGCTTATCTTGAGAAGTGATGATGTCGTTACTGTACGATATACGCGAAAAGTCGCCAAATTCATCTTTTATCATCTCGCCGGCAACCTTGGCGCGCTCTTTGCCGATACCGAAATTTGCATATGAGTTGATCTTTTCTAGCTCGTCTTGCGGGATCACTTTTGCCGCTTTTGACGTGGCGATAAAGTTACCACGGCTAACTATCGGCGTGATTTCAAAATAATAATTTGAATTATAATTCTGCAAAAAGTCGCTTACTTTATTTTTGCAAACTTGCGTCGGTCTGTCTGAGCCTGCGCTCATATCAGAACACTCGACCGAGGCGATGAAAACAACCTTTTTAGGCACTTCGGCTCTAAAATTTAGCTGGATGATCTTTTTTAGATTTTCATTTTCGCTCATCAGCTCTTCATTTTTGGTTAGTATCTGCGCCACTTCGCCCTTTGCGATGTTTTTTTGCGTACTTGTTTTAGCTAAATTTTCCTTCGTGTCGCTTAGATCTTTAGCTCCGTCTTGTATCTGTTTTCTTAGAGTCGCGAGCTCTGCGTCTTTTTGCGTCAAAAGCTCATTTAAAGCATCTAGTTGCTCTTTGTTTTCCTTGGCTGTTTTGATATCGTTTTCAACTAAAGTCGTGATTTTGTTATTTAAAATTTTATAGTTTTGGATGTTTTTTTTACCAGCGGCGATCTCGTCCGCTAGCAGTTCTTTTTGGATATTTAGCGACTCGTTTAGCTCTACAACCTTAGCTTCCGCACTTTGCAGTGAGCTATCTTTTTGCGAAATTTGATTTTCTAGTTCATAAATTTTACTCTTTAGTTCCGCCACGTTTTGCTCTGTTTCTTGGCGCTCGTTTTCAATCTGATTTTTTAGCTTTTCAAGCTCGGTTTTATATATAGCCTCGTTTTGTTCAATCTCTTTTTCAAATCCTTGTTTTTCTTTCTCGAGCTTTGCGACTAACTCTTTATTCGTCGCGTTTAGCTCATCATTTATCGCTTTTAGCTTAGCTTTTGACTCGGCTTTTTTATTTGCGTTTTCAAGGCTCGCTTCAAGCTCGCTTATTTTTTTCTTGTCCGCGTCTTGTTCTTTTTCTAGGGCGGCGATCCTATTTTTAGATAAATTTTGAGCATTTAGAGCCTGAGCGTTGTATTCGCTCGCGATCCTTTTTATCTCGGTATCTTTTAGTCCTAGCTCGTTTGTAAGCCTAGCATTTTCGCTCTTTAGTTTTGCGGTCTCTTCGTTTGCCGTTCTTAGTTCGCTTTCAAATTTAGCCTTACTAGATAGCGCTTCGCTTTTTAGCTCGTCGTTTTGAGCTTCGAGTCTTTTTAGAGCATTTTGGCTTTCGTTTTGCGTTTTAGTGCTTGATTTATCAAATTCGCTCTGCCTTTTTTCTAGCTCGGTTTTTAGAGCTTTGATCTCGCTACGAAGCAAAGTCAAATTTTGCTCTAAATTTTTATTTTTTTCGTTTTCTTCTTGCGCTTTTGCTAGCTTTTTATTTAGCTCGTCGATCGCGCTTAAACGCTGTTTGTCGTTAGCGCTGGCAGCTTGTTTTCGCCTGGTTTCCAGCTCGGCTTTTTGATCGCTTAAGATATTTGAGATTTCTAGATTTTTACTCACTAGATCGACGTTATCGTCATAGAGTAGCTTATTTTGAGCGCGCAGGACGCGGATTTGCTCTTTTAGCTCGTCCTCGTCGCCTAAAATAGGCGCGTCCGTATAGTTTGCGTCCAAATTTTTAGTATACTTTTCCTGCGGCAAAACTTGACTTGGGATAGCCGAATTTGTCTCATTCGTAGTACTTGCGCCCTCATTTTTAGGCGCTTCTTCGACGTTCATTATTTGCACGGCGAGTTCCGTAGACTTTGCAGACGGTTTTGTAAACTCGAAATACAAATAATATCCGCCCAGTGTGAGCAAACAACCGCAGATAAAAAATAAGACTAAATTTAACGCTCTCAACTCTATTTTTCCTTGATGTTTTGGACTACCTTGTGCGCATGATTTAGCGCGAGCACGATCGAGCCGCCGTTTTTTAGCACGATGTCGCCGCCGATATATAGGCCGTGTACGCTGCTTTCATAGTGCTCGTTTACGACCGGATCTTTATCAGCGTCAAGCTTAACTCCGCATTTTTGTAAAAAATCCACCGGAGTCGAGCCGCCGATAGCGTAGACGACCCTGTCGTAGACTCTGATTTTTCCGTTTGAAAAGTGCACTCTAACGCGTCCGGATTCGTTTTCGATCTCGGTGATGTCGTGGTTTAGTCGCACTTTTAGCTTATTTGCTTTTTCTAGTTCCCACAGCGCCGTTACGTTTACGTCATTTACGCGACTAAATTTATCCTTGCGGTAAGCCAGCGTCGTTTTGTTGTATTGGCAAAGCTCGATAGCGTACTCCACGGCCGAGTTTCCGCCGCCTACCACGAGCACTTTTTCGCCGCTAGAACAGGAGTTTAGGTTAAAATTTATAACGTTATTTAGCGAAGGCGGGATTTTGTAGTCCGGCTTGTTCGGGCGTCCCATTTTACCGATACTTATCATCACGTTTTTGGCTTGATAGTCGCCCTTTGCGGTGTGCACGAAAAACAAACCATCCTTTTTCTTTACGCTTTCGACCTCGGAGTTAAACACGGCCTCGATCTTTTCCTCGTCTAGCAGCTTATCGAAATAATCAAGCGTGCTCTCTTTTGTGCCGTCTTCAAAGGACACGATGCCGTGAATGGTGCTGTCTTGACCTTTGTACTCCTTATCCACGCGCTTATTGTCTTTGTAAAATTTTCTTATAGTTTGGCTGTGGTTATCGCCCTTTTCGAGAAGCAAAACTTTTTTTAATCCATTGGCTCTCGCCTCTACGACGGTCGCGATGCCGCAAGGGCCGCCGCCTATCACGATAATGTCGTAAACATCGCTCATTGATTCTCTCCGATTTGATAATTTTTCATTAATGTAGCGAAAATTGTATTAAATTTTAAGAAATTCGCGAAATTTGGGGTAAATTTAATTTTAAAAAGACAAAAACAGTCAAATTTGAAAGATAAAAGGCGAGCAGGAGGAAATTTGGCTTGTTTAAATTCGGTAAATTTGGGAGCCAAATTTGAAGCGCGTCAAATTTAAAGGGGCGCAAATTTAACCAAATTTACGCCCGATAAAGCTAAATTTTCTTTAAAAACTCGGCGATTAAAAACGCAAGTTCTAGCGACTGATCGGCGTTTAGGCGCGGATCGCATTGCGTCTCGTATCTATGTGCGAGATCGTCCTCGTTTAGTTTAAACGATCCGCCCGTGCACTCGGTCACGTCCTGACCCGTCATCTCTAGATGCACGCCGCCTGCATGCGTGCCTTCTGCTCTATGTATTTCAAAAAAGCTCTGCACTTCGGCTAGGATATTGTCAAATTCGCGCGTTTTGTAGCCGTTTGCGGCTTTTATCGTGTTGCCGTGCATTGGATCGATGCTGTAGACGATATTTAGCCCTTCGCGTTTTACTTCGCGTAGGATTTTAGGTAGCCGCTCGCCGATTTTATCCGCACCCATTCTGATGATTACGTTTAGTCTGCCCGCTTCGTTTTGAGGATTTAGCGCATTTGCGAGCGCGATGACGTCCTGCGCGGTTGCGTTTGGTCCGATTTTGACGCCTAAAGGATTGTGTACGCCGCTTAAAAAATGTACGTGAGCGTCGTTTATGCCGCGAGTGCGCTCGCCGATCCAGAGCATATGTGCCGAGCAGTCGTACCAGTCGCCAGTAAGGCTATCCTCTCTAGTTAGAGCCTCCTCGTATGGCAGCAAAAGCGCCTCGTGCGAGGTGTAGACCTTGGTTTCGCTAAGCGCGGGAGTATTTGAGGCGTTTATACCGCAAGCCCCCATAAACGCTAGAGTTTGGCTCAGCTGCCTGGCTAGCTCGCCGTATTTAGCATCAAGCTCGGGTTTTTTGATAAAGCCCAGATTCCAGCGATTTACCTCGTGCAGATCGGCTAGACCGCCGCGAGAAAAGGCGCGAAGCAGGTTCATCGTGGATGCGCTTTGATAATACGCCTCGATCATGCGGTTTGGATCGGGCACGCGGGCATCCGAGTTAAATTCAAAACCGTTTATGATATCGCCGCGGTAGCTCGGTAGCTTTACGCCGCCTTGCTCCTCGTAGTCCGAGCTTCTAGGCTTGGCAAACTGACCTGCCACGCGCCCTACTTTTACGACAGGGCAGCGTCCTGCAAACGTTAGAACGATCGCCATTTGCAACATCACTTTAAACATATCGCGGATATTTACAGCGTTAAAATTTGAAAAACTCTCCGCGCAGTCGCCGCCTTGGAGCAAAAACGCCTCGCCATTACAAACTTTAGCTAAATCTTGTTTTAGGTTTCTAGCCTCGCCGGCAAAAACTAGCGGCGGCATCGTCTTTAGCTTATCCTCGGCCTTTTTTAGCAAGACCTCGTCGGGGTAGCTTGGCTGCTGCAAGATATTAAATTTTCTCCACGAATCTCTACTCCACATCTTTAAACCTTTTTAAAAATAACGCCGATTTTAGCTAAAAGAACTTTTATTACAGATAAAATTTCAAATTTTAGCCCCAAATTTGCCCTCGCTGCGCATTTTTGAGCCACATAAGCTTTGATTAACGACAAATAAATATAATTTCGCCAAAAAAAGCGGAAAAATGCAAGACAAAAATCAAACCAAAATCGGCTTCATCTACGGCCTGTCGGTCTTTATGATCTGGGGCATTTTTCCTATTTATTTTAAACAACTCAGCGCGCTTTCGGCCACCGAGATCGTCGCTCACCGTATCGTTTGGTCGGTGCTACTTTTGTTTTTGCTACTCAAATTTGGCCGCAAACTAGGCGCCGCAAAGAAAATTTTAAGTAACAAAAAAACTACGTTTTGGCTATTTGTCACGGGGCTTCTCATCGCCGCAAACTGGTGGATATACGTCTACGCCGTAAATATCGGTAAGATCGTAGAAACCAGCCTAGGATACTTCATAAATCCTCTCGTAAATATGCTCCTTGGCGTGCTGATTTTAAAAGAAAAGCTATCGCGCGCGGGCAAATTTGCCATCGCTATCGTCTTTGTCGCTATCGGAGTGCAAATTTACGACGCGGGCGGCCTACCTATCATATCTATCATTTTGCCTATCACGTTTGGATTTTATTCGCTTATCAGAAAACGCCTTAGCGTGCCCTCTTTGGAAGGGCTTTTCGTCGAAACCGCGCTCATAGCTCCTATCGCCCTCGTCGCGCTATTTTTCGTCGCGGCTAGCGAGCAAAACCACTTTAGTTTTTCGTGGTTTGGGCTTTTGATCGCTCTTTGCGGGCCTGCGACCGTAGTGCCGCTTTTGCTTTTTAACTCGGCGGCTACTAGGCTAAATTTGAGCACGATCGGCTACCTGCAGTATATCTCGCCTTCGATGCAGCTTTTGCTTGCCGTTTTTTACTACGGCGAGCAGGTTAGCGCGCTTAAGGCGCTGTCGTTTTTGCTGATCTGGAGCGCGCTAGCGGTGGTTAGCTTTAGCGCGATTTATAGTAAAAAAAGCAAAATTTCAGTATAACCGCAAATTTAAATCAAAAAAGGAAAAACAATGTCATCTATCGCATTTTACGCCGTCATCTGCGTCATAGCCGCGCTCGTGCTATACACGCAGATACAAAAAATAACGAGAAAGATCGACGAGAACGGCACTCTAGCAAACAACTCCCCAGAGGCCGTACGTCAAATTTCGGTGCAAAAGTACAAGGATTTTTGCGAAATCATTAACGGCGAGCTAAGAGAGCTAAAGATGAAAGCGCTCTACGACGATGCTCTAAAAAACGAGGATCTAAAGGAAAAATTTTTAGAAAGCCTAAGCGAGATGAGCAAGAAGCTGACGTTTATCGAGACGATGAACACCGCTAGAAACCCCGATAAATGGGAAAGCGAGCTCTTTGAGGTGCTTAACCGCCTAGACGATCTCGTCACGGAAAACTTTAAAGACGGCGAGCGTGCGGGCGACGAGATCAGAGAGCGTCTGGGCGCGGAGTTTAGCAAGCTACAAAATTAAACCTTAAGTAAAAACGGGGTAATATCGCTTTTTTGATTTAACTCTATCTTTCTAAGGAAAAAACGGATGAGCTATACCAAAAAAGACCTCGTAACCGCTGCAAATTTAACCAAAGACGAAATTTACCATTTCCTAAATTTAGCCAAGGAGTTTAAAGCGCTAAACAACTCCGAGACTAAAAAAGCCAAGTCGCTCTACGGCAAAACGACCGTAAACGCCTTTTTCGAAAACTCGACTAGGACGCGAACGAGCTTTGAGATCGAGGCTAAGCGCCTCGGAGCCGATGCTATAAATTTCACCGCCTCAAGCTCCAGCACCAAAAAGGGCGAAACGCTCATCGACACCGTCCACAACATCGTCGCGATGAAAACGGACATCGTGGTCGTGCGCCACTACAGCTCGGGCGCAGCTAAATTTATCGCCGAGAACACCGACGCTCACGTCGTAAACGCCGGCGACGGACTAAACGAACACCCTAGCCAAGCGCTGCTTGATCTTTTTACTATACTAGAAAATCGCGGCAGTCTAGAAAATCTCACGGTCGCCATCATCGGCGATATCTTTCACAGCCGCGTAGCTCGCTCAAACATCTACGTCCTAAAAACGCTCGGAGCCAAGGTTAAGCTATTTGGCCCGCCGATGTTTTTAACGGGCATGGAGGCTTTCGGCTGTCAAATTTGCTCCGATATGCGCGAGGCCATCGAGGACTCGGACGTCATCATCATGCTGCGTATCCAGCTCGAGCGTCAGGACGATGAGATCGCATTTCCGTCCGTACGCGAATACTCCAAATTTTTCGGCCTAACCCAAGCCAAAATGAAATACGCCAAAGAGGGCGTCATGATCCTGCACCCGGGCCCTATAAACCGCGGCGTCGAGATAAACTCCGACGTAGCCGACGATCCGCGCTACTCGCACGTGCTAAATCAGGTCGAAAACGGCGTCGCCGTCAGGATGGCGATCCTAGATACTCTCATAAAAAACAAAGGCGCAAAATGAAAACTCTCATCAAAAATGGCACGATCGTAAATCATAACGGCTCGCAAAAAGCAAACATCCTGATAGACGGCGACAAGATAGCTCTCATCACAGCTGACGAACCTGCGGCTGATAAAGTAATAGACGCTAACGGCAAGCTAGTAATGCCTGGCCTAATCGACATGCACGTACATTTTAGGGATCCCGGCCTTGAGTATAAAGACGATATAAACACAGGCTCTGAAACCGCAGTCGCCGGCGGCGTAACAACCTGCTGCCCGATGGCAAATACAAATCCCGTAAACGACAACGCCGTCGTCACGCGCGACATGGTAGCTAAAGCTAGAGCCCGCGGCCTCATCGATCTGCTACCAATCGGCGCGATAACGAGCAAGATGGACGGCAAAAAGTGCGTAGAGATGGGCGATATGACCGAGGCTGGCGCAGTGGCGTTTAGCGACGACGGTCTGCCAGTAGCTAGCAGCGACGTGATGAGATATGCGCTTGAGTACTCAAAGCACTTCGGCAGCTTCGTCATCAACCACTCCCAGGACTGCTCGCTATGCCGCGGCGGCCACATGAACGAGGGCCGCGTCTCGGCGATACTAGGCATCAAGGGCATGCCGCGCGAGCAAGAAGAGATCATGGTCTCGCGCGATCTACTACTAGCCAAGCTAACAGGCGGCCACATCCACATCGCGCACGTTAGCTCCGAGTGGTCGCTAAAACTCATCGCGCAGGCTCGCGCGGCCGGCATAAACGTGACCTGCGAGGCGACGCCGCACCACTTTACCTACACCGAGGACGAGCTACTAGGCTACGATACGAACTTTAAAATGTCGCCGCCGCTTCGCACGAAATCAGACGTAGAGGCGATCAGAGACGGCCTAAAAAGCGGCCTCATCGACGTCATAGTGACCGACCATGCCCCGCACCACAACGACGAGAAATTTTTAGAATTCGACAAGGCGCCTTTTGGAATACTCGGCCTACAAACACTCGTGCCTATGACGCTAGATTTGGTAAACGACGGCGTGATAAGTATCGAGCAGATGGCGGCTCTGACGTCCTATAACGCGGCTAAAATTTTAAGACTAAAGGACAAGGGCGTGATCGCGGAGGGCTATTTCGCCGACATCGCGATAATAGATCCAAAATTCGAATATCTCTACGACAAAAACCTAAATAAATCAAAATCCCAAAACTCCCCGCTGCTAGGCAAAATGCTAAAAGGCGCAGCGGTAATCACGATAAAAAGCGGCAAAACGGTGTTTGAGTTTCCAAACGTAGTGGCGTAGAATATTTAGATTTATTATGCTAAAATTATAAAAGGGTATGGAAAAATAATTTGGAATGCGAATCGTATTCGATGGTAAGTCAATTACAATCTAATCCTATTTATTCCATACCCCCTTTCGTTTTTAGGTATACACTTGGACATAAGAAAACTAAATTCACTAGAAGCTATAGCAAAAAGTTTTAATACCAATATTGGCTTTCTGGGATTTATGAAAGAGCCAGACAACACAAAAACTCAAAGTGATTATTTTAAGCTACTAAAGCTAAAGAAAAAGAACAAAAAATTTTCAACAAGCTTTAGAGAAGTATTAAAAATTAATGAACCTTTTAATGTTTTTTATAAAGAATTGCTAAATGAGTTAGAAAAAATTATATACAGCGATTATGACAAGTATATTTCACAATATGCACATGGTTTTTTAAGGGGTAAAAATACAGTATCAAATTCAAAAGAGCATCTTAATAAATATTACCTATATAAATTTGATATTGAAGACTTTTTTATATCAATTAAAAAAGAAAGTATTGAAAATATTTTTATTAAGATTGGCTACGAAAAGCAAGCTGCCGAACTATTTTCAAATCTATGCACATATAATAATGCATTAAAAGAAGGCTTAAATACAAGTCCGTTATTAGCAAATTTATTTTGCTATGAATTGGATGCAGACATAATATCCTCGATAGCTAAAAATGTTGTTTATACTAGATACGGGGACGACATTACTTTTTCTTCAGATGAAAATAATTTTATAAAAGCAGATGATTTGCAAAAAATACTAAACAAATATAATCTTAAGCTAAACAAACAAAAAACTTTATTTGCAATACAAGGGCAACCACAATATGTTACTGGACTAAGTATCTCAAACAGAGAATATCCAAGAGTGCCCAAAAGACTAAAAAGAAAAGTTAGACAAAAATTATATTATATGAATAAATTTTTTGGGAGTAATTCAG
>NZ_CALKTQ010000207.1 GCF_937997465.1 uncultured Campylobacter sp.
GGGTTTATAGGCTCTTTCACTTTCTTGCCTTCCAAATAGAAAAGATATACTTCTTTAGCGTATATTTTTTTAGCATAGGGTTTCATTCTTATCATTTTGCTCCAACGCATGTCTATATTAGGCATTTCTTTGATCTTTTAATAGTATTAATGCTTTTTTACTCTATGAAATTTAAAGAATCAAGATCGTGTTACATAGCTATAGTTTTTACATTGGGGATTTTATCTATACTTTTAGTAAAGGATTTTGGACTATTCCTATTTTTAGCTATAGTTGGTACTTTTATAATAAAATATGTATTAGAATTTATAGAGCGCAGAAGGGTTAATCTAAAAGAACTTTGGATCTTTATAATTTTTATATTATTTAGCGTAATTGCTTGTATAAAATATCCGCTCATGGATAATCCATCTACGAAATACTTTTTAGATGGCTTTTATTCTCTCCCTATCAGTATGCCAATTTACATGTTATTATTATTTGCTATATCTCTGCTTTGGCTCGGGGTTATATGGTTTTATGTGGAGCTAAAAAGATCGAATTATCTTTTAAGCTATATATTTTTACTTTTCTATACTGAATTTTTATGCGTTTTTTTTGTATGGAAAGGAAATTTTGATAATATAAATTTTGCTATCATTGCACTACCCATGCTGATATTATTTCATTTCATAGTTAAAAGAATTAGAAATATTTTATATGTTATAATAGCGCCTATACTCATATTTGCTTATGCCAAATACTGCTATGAATATATATCCCAAATGGCACTATATGAAAATACTTTTGCTACACACAGAAATTATAAATGGGATCATGAAAGAGCAGGTGGTATTATTACTACCTATTCATTTGAGCGCTTTGACGATGCTTTAAGACTTATAAACAAGTACTCTAAAAATTCAAATGAGTTATATATGATATCCAAATATGACAATATGTTACAATTCTTTAGTAAAAAATATAGTGGGTTAAAGTATTTTGAACTAAAATCCTTTATAGTCACAGATAATGAATACAATGAAGTTTTAGATCTCATAAATTCCAAAGCCGATATCTTATATGTTGATACTGACATTTTTAATGTATATTATAAAGAGCTAAAAGAGAGACGTTTTTTCGATGTTTATAATAATCAATGGCTACCAAACGATGTTATGCGGCGGATTATACAATTAAAAATATTACTAAATCTTTTTGATGATGTTCGCGATAAATATGAGCTGGTAGAGCACGGTAAACTAATAGATGTGTATAAAAGGAAAAAAGAATAATTTTAATATTACTATATAGACTTTGGGCAAAAACTAATATTTAGGGGAGTTTATGACGAAAAGAAAAATTTTAATAGTATTTGGAACGCGCCCAGAGGCCATTAAGATGGCTCTGTTGATAAAAGAATTTCAAAAGCACTCGGAATTTGAGGTAAAGGTTTGCGTCACGGCCCAGCACAGACAGATGCTTGATCAGGTGCTTGAATTTTTTGAGATAAAGCCTGATTTCGATCTAAATTTAATGAAGCAAGGGCAGGATTTATATGATATTACGTCGGGTGTTTTACTTGGTATGCGCGATGTATTTAGCGAATATACCCCAGACATCGTGTTTGTGCATGGAGATACGACTACTACTTATGCCGTTTCTTTAGCGGCGTATTATCAAAAGATCGACGTGGCACATGTCGAAGCGGGGCTTAGGACGCATAATATCTATTCGCCGTTTCCTGAAGAGATAAATAGGCAGATGACGGGACTCATAGCTAAATATCACTTCGCGCCGACCATCGATGCTAGAGACAATCTCTTAAAAGAAGGCAAAGATTCAAGAAATATAGTTGCTAGTGGCAACACCGTTATAGACGCGCTTTTGTGGACGATAGACAAAATCGAAAACAACGAGCTGCTAAAAAATAAAATTTTATCCTTTATAAATTCCAAATATAAGCTTAGTGATAAAAAATTTATTCTCGTTACAGGACACAGACGAGAGAATTTCGGAGAAGGCTTTGTTAATATTTGTGAGGCTTTACGTGAAATAGCGCTAAAAAACGAAAATATCGACATCGTTTACCCCGTGCATCTAAATCCAAATGTAAGAAAGCCTGTAGGAGAAATTTTATCGGGCGTTTCGAATATATTTTTAATTGATCCGCTAGAGTATGATAGTTTCGTCTATCTTATGAGCAAGTCATATATGATAGTAACAGATAGTGGCGGCATCCAAGAGGAGGCGCCGAGCCTTTGCAAGCCCGTTTTAGTTATCAGAGAAACTACCGAAAGACCTGAAGGGATAAGAGCAGGATGCGTTAAGCTTATCGGCACCAAGCGCGAAAATATAATAAAAGAAGTGCAAAGATTATTAAATTTAAAAGATGAATATGATAAAATGAGTAAAAATGTAAGCCCATATGGTGACGGTAAAGCTTGTAAAAAAATACTGGAATTTTTAAAAGGAATATTGTGAAAAAAGTTTGCATCTTAGGTCTTGGGTATATAGGGCTACCGACGGCGGCGCTTTTGGCAAATAGGGGCTATAAAATCCATGGCGTTGACGTGGTGCAGAGCGTCGTAGATACGATCAATGAGGGTAAAATTCATATCGTCGAGCCGGAACTTGACGTATTTGTTAAAAAAGCAGTGCAGAGCGGAAATTTAAAAGCAGACGTTAGGCCTGATTTCGCAGACGTTTTTATCATAGCTGTTCCGACGCCGTTTCGAGACGGATACGTGCCAAATATCGATTATGTCATAAGTGCGGCAAAATCTATAATACCATACGTAAAAGACGATAATATGGTCGTTTTAGAATCCACTTCACCAGTAGGTACTACCGAAAAGATAGGCGAAATTTTAAAAAATGGCGGTGTTGATATTTCTAAAATTTATATCGCTCATTGCCCGGAGAGAGTTTTGCCGGGTAAAATTTTAAAAGAGCTTACGCAAAACGATAGAATCGTGGGTGGAACTACAAAAATTGCTACTAAAAAGATAGCAGAATTTTATGCGGAATTCGTAGAAGGCGAGGTTTTACAGACCGATGCGAAAACCGCAGAGATGTCAAAGCTTACAGAGAATTCTTTCCGCGACGTAAACATAGCCTTTGCAAACGAACTTAGCATTTTGTGCGATAAATTCGGCATCAATGTTTGGGAGCTTATCTCGCTAGCAAACCGCCATCCGCGAGTTAATATTTTAAACCCGGGCTGCGGCGTAGGCGGGCACTGCATAGCGGTCGATCCGTGGTTTATAGTACATGCGGGCGGCTACGAAGCGAGGCTGATCAAATCCGCAAGAGAGGTGAATGATCATAAAGCTGATTGGTGTATAGAAAAGATCAAAAACGCCGCTTTGAAATTTGAGCTGCAAAACGGCAGAAAGCCTAAAGTCGCGTGCATGGGGCTTGCTTTTAAGCCCGACATCGACGATTTGCGGGAGTCGCCTGCGCTAAATATAACCAGACGCCTGATCGCAGAAGGCGTCGATGTGGTCGCTGTAGAGCCCAATATCAAGGCTCACAAAGATTTTGAGATAGTGGATTATAAAAAGGCTATCGAAATTTCGGATATTATCGTATTTTTAGTCGGGCATAAGGAATTTAAAGGACTAAAAATAGAAAAAGAAGTTTTGGATTTTTGCGGAGTTTTTGCAAAATGAGAGAGGTTCCAAAATTAGCAGTTATTGTTCCATGTTATAATGAAGAACAGGTCTTGTATGAAACTACAAAAAGACTAAGTGTGGTGTTAGAAGACTTGATTAGTAAAAATAAAATTAAGAAGGATAGTTTTATTTTATATATAGATGATGGTAGTGGAGATAATACGTGGAATATAGTTAAATATGTAGGTAGACAGTATTCGCTTGTTAAGGGGATTAGGCTTTCTAAAAATCAAGGTCATCAAAATGCTCTTTTGGCGGGAATGGAATATGTAGAACATAAATGTGATTGCTTAATTTCTATTGATGCAGATTTGCAACAAGATGAAAAGTCTATGATACATTTTACTGATTCTTACGTGAATGGATGCGATGTTGTACTCGGCATCAGGAACGATAGAATGTGCGATTCTTTTTTTAAAAGAGCAACTGCATTAGGCTTTTATAAATTAATGAATTTAATGGGGGTGGATATTATTAAAAACCATGCGGACTATAGATTGCTTAGTAGTAAGGCCATTAGAATGCTGCTTAGTTTTAAGGAAGTCAATTTATTTTTGAGAGGGCTTGTTCTTTTAATTGGATTAAAAACAGAGTATATATATTTTGATGTTAAAGACAGGTATGCAGGCAAATCAAAATATACATTAAAAAAGATGTTTGCCTTTGCATGGGACGGCATAACTTCATTTAGCGTGGTTCCTTTAAGATTGATAACGCTAATAGGCTTTATCGTTTTTTTTGTTAGCTTGATAATGGGTGGGAGTGTGTTATATTCTGTTATTGCTAATAAAACGGTGCAAGGATGGGCCTCTACTGTTTTACCTATATACTTTATGGGAGGAATTCAACTTATGTGTCTTGGTGTAATTGGTGAATACATAGGTAAAATCTATAAAGAAACAAAAAGAAGACCACGATATTTTATAGAGGATATTATTGATGAAAAAAGTTAATTTTGATGAGTACAGTAAAGACTATGATGCTATAATGCAAAACCAACATAAGAATTTTGGTGATATAAAATATTACGCAGAATATAAGATAAAAATATTAAGTAATATAGTAAAAAGAGATCATCCCCATTTACACATATTAGAATATGGCTGTGGTATAGGTAGAAATTTGCCGTATATAGCAAGAGTATTTCGCAAATCGTCTATTTTTGGATTTGATATCTCAAAAGAAAGTTTGGAAATAGCCAAGCAAAATAATAAAGAGATATCAATTATAGAATCTGAAGAAAAGTTAATGAGATATAATGGTTGTTTTGATGTAATTTTTATAGCAGGTGTATATCACCATATAGAACCAAGTCTGCGCAATGATATTACATTAAACATATTTAAATTAGCTGCCGATAATTGTGATGTTATAGTTTTTGAGCATAATCCGTATAATCCGCTTACAAGGTATATGGTATCTACGTGTGAATTTGACAATGATGCAGTTTTGCTATCAAAAAGGGAATTACAAACTATTTTTATGCAGGCCGGATTTAAAAAGAATGCAAGCGCCTATACACTATTTTTCCCACCTATTTTAAAACGCCTTTCCTTTTTGGAAAAATTTATTAAATGGCTTCCACTAGGCGGCCAGTATTATATCTCTGTCAAAAAGCATATTTGATGTGCTACGATATTTCACTATTGAAGTACTTGTGTGTAGGCGCCATCAACTCCGTATTTGGATATGTTATAATTTTTATTTTACTCTATGTTGGGGTAGTTGCAGAAATAAGCAATTTTATCGGCTATTTTATTTCGATATTTATATCGTTCTATTTAAATAAATATTTTAGTTTTAACGATAAAACGAAGAATAATTTACAAATATTTAAATTTATAGTTTCAATGGGGATTTCGTACGCTTCTAATCTAGTTGTCATGTCCTTCTCTTATCGATTTCTTGATATAAATGTGTATATTAGTCAAATATTTGGAGGTTTTATATATTTCTTCATAGGATATTTGCTGTCTAAAAAATGGGTTTTCCATAGTGATCCAAGAAAAAAGGCTATGTTAAATGATTAAAACTATTATGGGAGAAAGGATAAGCGATATAAAATGCGCAATTGATGGCGTTGATAAAACAGGGT
>NZ_CALKTQ010000208.1 GCF_937997465.1 uncultured Campylobacter sp.
GCTCTACTTCGCTTTGCTCGTAGCTGCAAGCAGACCGTAAGTAGAATCCCCTTCCTCTACCAATAAAAGAGGAAAGCTTTAATTTTATAGAAGCTACAAATACGTAACGTTAAATTTGGCAAAAATAAATAGCGCCATAAAGATGCAAATCTCGGCAAGTAAAATTTGCAATTTTAACTTCAAATTTGAACATCAAAAATTAAGGCAACGTATCGTGAGGCGACTTTTAGCGATTTCGCTTCGTTGCCCTTGCAAGGCAAACCGTAAATTTATCCGCCAAATCCTCCTTAATACTATAAATAAGCCAAAACTCGCTATAATCTCGTAAAAAATCAAAAGGAAAATTATGATACAGACTTGTTTATTTCCGGCTGCGGGCTACGGCACGAGATTTTTGCCCGCGACTAAATCACTACCAAAAGAGATGCTGCCGATCCTCACAAAACCGCTGATCCACTACGGCGTGGACGAGGCTCTAGAGGCCGGCATGAAAAATATGGCCTTCATCACAGGTCGCGGCAAACGCGCGCTGGAGGATTATTTTGACATCAGTTACGAGCTAGAGCATCAAATCTCGGGCACGAACAAAGAGCACCTGCTAACCGAGATCAGAGAGCTGATGGCGCGCTGCACGTTTTCGTTCACGCGTCAAGAGAGCATGAGAGGCCTAGGCAACGCTATCCACACAGGCAAAGTCCTCGTGCGCGACGAGCCCTTTGGCGTGGTGTTAGCTGATGACCTCTGCATCAACGAAGATGGCGAAGGCGTACTATCTCAAATGGTAAAAATCTACGAAAAGTACCGCTGCAGCGTCGTTGCCGTGATGGAAGTACCGATCGAGCAGAGCAAAAACTACGGCATCGTCACGGGTCGCGCGATCGAGGACGATCTGCTGATGGTTAGCGACATGGTCGAAAAACCCGATCCCAAAGAAGCTCCAAGCAACCTAGCCGTCATCGGCCGCTATATCCTGACGCCTGATATTTTCACGATCCTAGAGCGCACCAAGCCCGGCAAGAACGGCGAAGTACAAATTACCGACGCGCTAAAAGAGCAAGCCAAAGACGGCATGGTGCTGGCGTATAAATTTAAAGGCAAGCGCTTTGACTGCGGTAGCGTCGAGGGCTTCGTGCAGGCGACTAATTTCTTCTACGAGCTAGGCAAAAATGCTAAAAAATGAGCTATTTTTCGAGCGTACGCCGCTAAGCGCGATCGGCTCCTACGCCAAACGCATGAACGACGAGCTAAAAGGCGGTGAGATCGGCTACTATCACCTGCCCGAAATCGGCGCAAACTTACTAAGCGAAATCGCCGAATTTGAAACGACGCTCGCGCACGTAAAAAGCGTCGTGCTAGTAGGCATCGGCGGTAGCAGTCTGGGCGTCAAGGCGCTAAAAACGATGCTTTCAAGCGCAAAAAGGAAGTGCGAGCGTGAGCTTTATTTCCTCGATAACGTAGACGCCTTTAGCTTTGAGAGCGTTTGCAAAAGCGTCAAATTTGACGAGACGCTTTTTATCATCTCGTCAAAATCAGGCACCACGATCGAGACTATCACACTATTTAAGTGCATTTTGGAGCGCTTTAAACCCTCAAATTTGAGCGCAAATTTTATCGTCATAACAGACCCCGCCTCGCCGCTAGAGGCATACGCCAAGCAAAACGGCATCAAATTTTTTAATATCCCTAAAAACGTCGGCGGCAGATTTAGCGTGCTTAGCGCGATCGGACTCGTGCCGCTAATGCTTTGCGGATACGACGCGGCGGCGCTGCTAGAGGGCGCGCGGGCGTGCAAAAAGCGTTTTTTAGAAGACGGCGACGATACGCTGCTACAAAAAGCCTACCACTACGCGACGCATAAAAACGCCAAGATCAACGTGATATTTAGCTACGGCGATAGATTTTTGGAGTTTAACGACTGGTACGTGCAGCTGTGGGCGGAGAGCCTGGGTAAGAAAAAGGGCTACAAACGCTACGGACTCACGCCGGTCGGACTCATCGGCTCGCGCGATCAGCACAGCTTTTTGCAGCTCATCATGGACGGCGTGAAGGATAAAACGGTAAGCTTCATCAAGGTAGCCGCCGCGGACGCAAACACGGCGATACCGAGCATTAGTCTAAACGGCCTTGAGGGCTGCGACTTTGTAAACGGGCTAAATTTGGGCGAGCTAATCAACGCCCAGTGCAGCGCCACCATGCATGCGCTCGTGCAAGAAGGCATCAGTGTAGACGTCATCGAGCTTGAGCGGCTAGACGAGGCGAGCGCGGGATTTTTGATTTATTATTTCGAGCTTCTCACGTCGGCTACGGGCATAATGCTAGGCATAAACACCTACGATCAGCCGGGCGTAGAGGTCGGCAAACGCATACTAAAGACGATGCTAACGGCAGGCAAGCAAGACTAAAGTGCGGCTCTATAGAATTTGACGCGAATTTTGCTTTGTGAAGATGTAGAGCGTTAGCTCACGTAAATTTTTAGCCTACAAGCTTGTGTTTGCAGTATCGCTAGTAATTTTGGATTTAAATTTGCACAGTTTTGTTTTAGCGAATCTGAGGCGGAAATTTAATGCGTATCCGTCACTGTTGGCGAACAAAGTAATAAATCGCCTCGCGACACGACTTTTTTATTTGCTTTTATTTACAGTGCTGCAACGACTCTAACTATAAAATTTGCGTAACATTATGCAACTTTTTAGCACTTTCTAAGGCTAGCAAACTGGCTTGTTTTGCAATAATTTTACCTCGCCTGCTTACCTACGCCAGCAAGCATATCAGAGAGACAGCTTTAACACAAACCCATAGTTAGTCGAATTTGTCTGTAAAATTCTAAAATTTTACTTATCAAAATGGCTAATCCACAAAATGGCATTCAACAAACGCACTTGTAAGCAAATTTAGGCTTTCGTCATGTATCATCTTATTATTTTTCAAACCCACGCTATCTAGTTACAAAATTTACATTCTTACATACTCTAAATTTAATGCAAGAATTCTCAGAAGAATTAATTTTGCCTGATCAAAAGTTAAACTTGTTTTTTATACCGGATAGCAATGCTTGTCTATATCCAGCAAAACAGTATAAGCAAATTCCAAAATTTACTCACAAATAATAATTTTTGTTATTTGCAAATTATTTTTCTTTAAGTTTTATATGCTATAATTTCATCATAAATCAAATCAAAGGAGACAAAATGTCAAAAGTTGTTACTCAATTAAATCAAATTCAGGCCGACGCTCATGCGTTATTCGTTAAATTTCACGACTACCACTGGTACGTAAAAGGTATTCAGTTCTTTAGCGTACACGAATACACCGAGAAAGCTTATGAAGATATGGCAGAGATATTCGATGACGTCGCAGAGCGTGCTATACAGCTAGGCGGCAGAGCTATCACCAAAATAGAAGAGCTAAACAAGCTAGCTCATCCAAAAACAGATAACAAAGATAGCTACACTCCGACCGAGGTTTTAAAAGGCGTTTTGGCTGAGTACGAGCACTTGCTGGGCGAATTTAAAAAGCTAGAAGAAGTCGCTGAAGAAGCAAAAGACAGCACGACCGTAACTATGGCGCAAGATCAAATCGCAAAATATGAAAAAGCTATCTGGATGCTAAAGGCTACTTTGGCTTAATTTTTGGGGCGCAAGCCCCTTTTTCTATTCTTTTTTCTTTCAAATTTTATTTTCTACAAAATATCAACTTAGTTATCTTTAACATTTTCAAAACAAGCAGAAACTTAATATAAACATAAATAGCATTGAGTTGCAATGAGAACTATATTTTTAAAAAGTAACGAGCGTAGCGAAGTTAAAAAATAAGCATATGGTTCGTTTCAGAATTTCAGAGACGAAATTTAGAGAATTTTATAATATTTTTCATTTGGCATAGAAGATACTAAAATAGCGGAATTTACTAAAATCTTAGAAAAAAGAATCAATAAAATAACTAAAAACATCAGAATTTTAGTATCAAAAGAGTGCGAGCTCTTGAAGAGCAACGAGCGTAGCGAAGCTAAAATAAGTAATTTTAGCGACAAGATAGAGATTGGCTATAGCCATTTAAAAGCAAGAAAGGTAGGAGTAAATAAAACACATATATTCGGAAAGCCAAAGCATGACAGCAAGATCTATACCCAAATAATTAAAAACTACTCTACAAATGAACTAATACCGATGCTATAATTTATTGAGACCATTGGAAAAGCCTATGATGGTTAGGTTGATTAGCGAGCAAAGATTCGTTGTAGAGTAAAATATTCAAAGAATGAACTAGCCTGCTATTTTGCAAGAAGCCAACAGTAAAACTACATAAAAGGTCGAGAAATTTTTGGGATTATGTTAGGATTGTCTAAATTAAAAGAATCTTCTCTAAAGCGAGCAACACCATAGCGACTACAGGAAGGCTAAGAGAAAGAGAGTTTTTGCTTCATTAAAAGAGCTTAAATTTGGGCTCAACAACAGTAAAAATACAAAAACTTTCTATCATATTTTACCAAAGATGACAAGAGAGAATTCTCCTTATCTTGAGCCTAAAATTAGTTTATCATATAATGTAGTGATTTGGATGTTTTATTTGGGTATTTAGGCTTGCAAATTTTATCAAATACTTTTTAGATAACTTTAAAAGTTAAGTAAGGATTTGTGCCTTATTTTTTGAAAAGTATAACATAAAGACCTATAGAAAGGAGATATCTCGGGATAAACCCGAGATATTTAAAATTAGAATGTGTATTTAGCTTGGAATCTTAACTGTTTAGTTTTATCTTTTGAGTCATCTTGATGCTTGTTAATCTCATACGCATAGAAGCTTGAGAATTGAAGTTTAGCACTATAGTCATAAGTTAGTCTTGCTACATACTCTTGATATTTCTCTTTATCGCCTGAAGCAAGTTTAACTTTACCATTAGAATAATCGCCACCGACTCTAAATTTCTCAGCAAAAGTGTATCCTGCTTTCAAGAACCAGAAGTTAGCTTTACCTTCAAGAGCAGTATAATCAAGAGCAGATTTTATCTCACCTACATCTATAAATGAACCTTGATCCTCTAGGCTTACAAAACCTTTTTCTTTGTCATGAACTTTATATCCGATATAACCAGCAGCTACATCAGCGCCAAATACTTTTGTACCAAGTTCACCTGCATAGAAATCCGTATCTTTAAAGTTTACGCCAACATTATTGTCTATATCAGCATGTGCATATTGAACTTGAGCACCGATATTTACATCATCAGTAATATTAAGACTAAAGTTTACGTCACCTATGATGAGGTTAACAGAATCAACCAAAGATGCATACCATAGTTGGAAGCTTACCGGATCATAAGAGCCGATAGCGGCTACCGCATATAGGTTGTTATTAAAGATACCAGGGGCATTAGTGTAAATAGCGCCATCGCTCTCGCCGTTATTTTCTAATGCATCAAAAGCAAATGCAGTTAGAGTCAAGCCTGTAATATCTCTATTTTCAACTCTGACGCCAGTGCCTACAGCATCATCAGTAAAGAATGAACCTATGGTTTGCTTACCTGCAGTTATTGTAGTGTTACCTACGTTATATCCAAGGTAAAATTCTTTTACGTTAAATGGACTTGTTGTATCTGTTCTGTCGCTGCGTCCATCTGCATTAAAAGCAGAGCTGTCGTTGGAATTATATCTAAGTGTTAAAACACCAAAGAAATTATCATCTAAAGCAGCTTTAAAAGAAAATTCTGATTTAAATTGGTGATGTGCAGTCGTATTATCTTTTACACCGTTAGCTTTCTTAACTGTAACGTTATTATATCTATATCTTGCATATCCAGAAAGATCTACATTTTTGATCGCCTCTTCAAGCGGCGTAGCACTCGCTACAGTTGAAAAAGCACCTAGTGCAACCAAAGCAGCTAATGAAATTTTAGCAATTTTCATTATTTTCTCCTCAAATAAAATTTAATATTGTAGAATCTTAACATAATCTAGCCTTTAATAAGCTTAAAAATTTTATATTTCTTTGGAATATTACCGAGCGTTTACTAAAATATACTATAGGGATTTAAAATTTGAAATATTTTTAACATGCCGAGCCAAATCGACTCGACAAATTGGATTATTTTAAGTAGCTTCCTTGAGTAGGAGTAGTAGAGACGTCAGAGTTTTCCTGTTCGCTTCCCTTGTATTGCAAAGCATCTTTGCCCTTTAAAAAGGCAATAATTGCCCCAAGGTCGCTATATTTTGTTTTGGCGGCAACGGTTTTCATTAGATTTCTCATATTTCCGCCATAGTCAGAATCGTTTAGATAACCAGAAAAAGCAGCCTCTATATCCTCTGCACTTACTTTAGTTAACTCTTTGGATGTGCCATAAGCTCTTTTACTTCCGTCTTCGCCGTGACAAGAAGCGCAATTTTTAGCATACAGTTCGCGACCTTTTTCCACACTATACCTTCTTTTGGTATCTACGCCGATATTTAAAAACTTGCCGCCACCATCAGTCTCAGGAGCTTTTTCATAAACGTTTATACTTATATTTTCGTCTTTAGAATATTTTTCTACCAAACTTTTTAGCTCTTTTGCAAATTCACCCTTTGCCTCAAATATATAACTCGGCTCGTCTGCAGCATTTAAAGAAAAAGTCAAAAGACATGCTAAAAGCGAATAATGCATAAATTTCATGAAAAACCTTTTTGATAAATTTAAAAATCCCAAGCAAGGGAAATTTTGCTTGGGATTATAGCATAAAACTAGCTTTTTTGATTAGAAGCTATATTTGGCTTCGAATCTTATGCGGTCGTGTTTATTTTTATGATCTCCGTCTTTTTCTTTAGCTGCTGCATAGAATGTAGAGAAATTAAGTTTTTTGCTGTAAGCATAGCTACCGCCGACGTTCCACTCGTCTCTATCAACTCTCTTATTGTATCTATAGCTATAGCCCTTACCGTCTATATAGTTAGCATACAAGCCAAACTCGTTAAATTTATATGACGCTCCGACAAACCAATAGTCGTTTTTGTCTTTGATATTGTTGTAGTATTGAGCGCTACCGTTCATGACCGAGTTAAGTAGTTTGCCTGGGTTGATTAGTTTGCCGTTGTCTTCAACAGTTACAAAAGATTTTTTATCGTCTTTAGCCTTATAGTAGATATAACCTGCATTTAAACCGACTCCGGCAAATCCTACATCACCTTTAGCTGCGAAGAAATTTGCATCACCAAAGTTATTGTCGTCTGACTCATTGTGAACATATTGTGCTTGTAAGCCTAGTTTTACTGCATCTAGATCAAATTTCAAAGCCGCATCAGCTGCAAATAAATTTGCGGTATCCTCAAGATATGCCCACCAAGCTTTAAAGTTTACAGGATCATAGCTTCCCATTGCACCCACGCCATAGTAGTTAAGGCTTTTTGATCCTGCTAGGCCTGATAGTAGTCGACCGTCATAGTCAATGCTATCTGTTTCAAGTGCGTCAAAAGCAACACCAACCAAAGTAAGACCTGATATATCAGTGTTTTGTACTCTTAAACCAGTTCCTACCAAATCATCGTCAAAATATGTTTTAACAAATTGTTTGCCAGCTGTTATTGTAGTATTGTTTATGTTGTAGCCAAGATAAAATTCTCTTACACCAAATGAGCTTGTAGTATTGGTGGTATCGCCATTAAATCCAGAACCGTCATTTGCTGCGTATCTTAGACCCAAAACACCAAAGAAGTTATCGTCAAGAGCAGCCTTAAAAGTACCTACGAATCGGAAGTTATGATTTGCATTATTTTTGTTGAATGCGCCTGGCATACCATTCCAGCGGACTTTATTGTGAGTATATCTATATCTTGCAAATCCAGAAAAATCTACATCTTTAATAGCTTCTTCAAGCGGAGTAGCATTTAAAGTAGAGAAAGCGCCTAGCGCAACCAAAGCAGCTAAAGAAATTTTAGCGAGTTTCATAAGTTCTCCTTTATAAAAGTTTTATAGTCATAATTTTAGCACAAAATCGGTCGTGGTAAGCTTAATGCAAAAATTTAACATAAATAATCATAAAACACTAATATATCAAGCTGTTACAAGGCTATTTTTGATACTTAATATTATTAAAATAAGAATACTAGCAACAAAGCTTAAATATGAAAGCTTAATTTCGAGGATTTTTGCGAAATAAAAAGATAAAAAAGGGGACGCACATCCCCTTCTTAAAAGGAGTTCTAACTTTGATTGCTTGTAAGAATTATAAAATATTTCGGTAAATCAACGGCTAATCAAAGCTGATATTTTCACTTTTCGGAACTTCGATTAGGATTTTCTTTTTGTTTTCTTCTTGCTGTGAGCTTTTTGTGGAGCTTGGGCTTTTAAATTTCGGCGCTTTTTTTGCTTTATGCATAACATGATGGGTTCCGCTTTTTATGAGCAGCATTTCAGTGACGAGTCCGCCCGAAACGCTTGCATAGACGGTATCTCCGCTAGAAAAGTAAAATTTATCCGCACAGTACTTACCGCTAGGCAGTTTGCCGTTTGAAGTGTCGATTGATTTTATATCGTAGCAGTATTTGCCACCGTCGTAGGTTACGCTTGATATCACGCCACGCAATGAGCCTCTAACGGGCGCAGGTTTTTGAATAACTGGTTTTTGGACGACTTTTGGTGGCGGTTTTTGCTCAAAAAAAGCACAACCACTAAAAACCAGCAAAACGGCGGCTAAATTTAAAAACTTAAGCCTGAACACTGAGCACGTTCCCACCAAGTTCGGCTATTCTTTTATCTACGGCTTGCGTTGCTTTTTCTATCGTCTTTTGCGAAATTTCAGGCAACTCGCCGCCCCAAATTTTCTCAGCCTCTTTAAAGCCCCTTAGCATACCTTCTTTTCCGGCTTCTAGCTTTTGCAAGTCGTCTCCGGCGGCGCTAATGATAAAATTTGAAATCCTATCCGCAGTATTTGCGATACCGAAAAATCCATTCTCGCTAACTAGATCGCTAGCTTCGCTTTGGCTTAGTTGCGTTATAGGCTTGCCCTCGTAGCCGATAGATTTAAAATCGACACCGGACAAGATATCGTTTAGAGAATTTATACTTTTGCTTTGAGCGCCGAAAATATCGTTAAATTTTGCAGAACCATTAAAGGCCGAAACCTGAGACAAGAAATTTGAGCTCGCATTTGAGTCAGCCCTAGCCTGAAAATGCGACAAATAGCTATTCGTTAGCTGCTTTACGTCGATATTTGCATAGGCTTCTTGCATTCTTTTGATATTTTCATTTTGATCTACGCTTGCCGAGTTTTGGACGTTCTGCACGTCGTAGCGAGGTTGCGGGATGTATGGATTTTGGCTTAAACCGTTCATGCTTTGCATTTTTTATCCTTTAGATTTTATTCTGTATTATATATCGTCAAATTTAGGATAAAGTTAACGGGTAAAAATTTACTTTACCCTATCGCCGACGTGACCGTTATATACGATGTCTTTGGCATCGACGTTTTCGTCGAGTAAAATTTTGCTTATCTTGCCGCTTTTTTTAATGCTTTCGATATCTTGTTGCAAATCCTCTTGATAGCTGTATATCATCGCGGCTCCTGAGACGCCCTCTACACCCTCTAGCGCTTTAAATAGCTCTATCTCACCGTCTAAATTTTCCGCGCTCATCACGACTACGATCTTGCCGTCTTGCGCGGCGATGACCTCGCAGCCTTTTACTTGCTCGATTCTTTTAGCCACCTCGGCGGCTTCGTTTTCGTCTTTTGTATATACTATCGCACTTGATATATTCATTTTACGCTCCAAAATTTAACCTCTTTTTCGTACGCGACGCTGATTAGCCTGCCGCTATCAGAGAGGTAAATTTCATTTAAAATTTGCTGTCCGGTTTTTACGGTCGCGAGTTTTGTTTTGCTTGCGATGTCGTAGACCAGGATATCGCTCTCTTCGCCGTTCATATACGCTAGCGTTTTGGCGTCGTCGCTAAGCCCCGTCGCATACACGATAAAATCGGACTTAAAATAACTCATCGAGCCGTTAAAAACGCCCGCCTGTTTGTCGATGCAGCCCACGGCTACGACGTCATTTTTGTAGTCGATGTCGTACATATTGTCTTTAAAGAAATTTAGCGTTTGCTCGGTTTGGCGAGTTTTTAGATTATAGATATAAATCACGCCGCTTTCGGCTCCGATAGCGATTTTGTCGCGGGTTTTATTGATCTCAAAATCAACGTAAAGCGCGATGGAAAATTTATGTTTAAAAACCGCTTTTTTGCTCTCTAGATCGATGTAGTAAATTTCATTCCCAAAGTCCGATACAACCGCCGTTTTTTCATCTATAAAAAATGCTTTTTTGGCGGATTTGTTAGCTAGGTGCATATTGCTAACCTCGCTCCAGCTATCGTTTTCTTTTTTAAAAACGTACAAATAGCGCTCGTTGTAGTCCATCTCGGTTAAAACCAATAGCATATCGCCCAGGCGGTCGATGCTAAAAATTTTTGCGGGCTCTTCGTCGCTAAAGTGCGTTTTGACCGTGCGAAATTTGATCGGCTCTAAAAATTTATCCGCCTTTATGTCATAGATATCAAGCTCGCTGCCGTCCGTACCCAGATATAAAATTTCATCTATCAAATTTGAGCTTATCACGTTTGCGCCGGCTTTTATGACCTTGTCCGGTTGTGAGATCTCAAGCGGTGCCGCCGCTAAATTTGCGGTCAAATTTAAGCAAAAAATTGCCGTAAAAAATAAAATAAATTTTCTCATAACGCCTCCATTTTGATACTATTCGCGAAGCAAACTTCCATACACTGCGCGCAGCCGACGCATTTTTGATTTATACTCGGACGAAAAACGCCTAAAAAATCGATCGCTCTAAATTTGCAAATATCCTGACAGCTACAGCAAATCGTGCCGTTCCAAGCAAGACAACTATGCACGTCGATAAAAATTTTAGCTTCTATAGTAGCCGCGAATTTTAAATTTAAAACCTCTCGCCCCGCCTCTTCGCAAGCGAGCGCGCACTCTTTACAAAAGTTGCATCCCAAGGACTTAAATTTAAAATTTATTCTTTCGTTTTCAAAGCTTAAAAGCTCCCTATCGCAAGCGCTAACGCAAGGCGCTTCGCAATCAGCACAGTTAAATTCTCCACAAAAATAAGGCGGAGCGATAAATTTTTGAGCGGTTTTGCCGCCCAAAAATTTAGTAAATAGCTCGCGTCTGGATACGCTCACCTAACGCCTTCGTTTAGTACGTCTAACAGATTGGAATGCTGAGACGAGTTAGCATCGCGGTACTCCGGCTTAAAGTTATTTTTAAACTTAGCTTCTACGTTCGCCTGCGGTACGTGGCACGTAGTGCAGTTAAAGCGGTCGTCGCTAAGCTTACCGTCGAGGTCTTTTTTGTTTCTTATGCTATAAAGGTGCGATTTTGGGATCGCAGTCGCGCCGACGTCTTTTGCGACTTCAGGCATATGGCACGTAACGCACATATTATTATCCGCAGTTATCGGTATCAAACCCTCTAAATCATGAGGTATCATCGGCGGTGCGTTTTCAAAAGAACGCTCGTATCTTTGCGCTTCGCCCGCGGCAGGTTTCGTCCAGTTGATATCGGCTAGCTTTACCTCTTCTTCGTCCATAACGTCGTTAGCCGAACGCAAAATGTTTAGATCCTTAGCTTCTTTGCTATCGGCTAATTTTGATTTATTTTTTTGCTCTACTTTTTGAGTTTGTACGGAGCTAGAGGTTTTTTGTTCTTCTTTAGCTTCGGCATATCCCGAAAATACGAGGACGGCGCACGCCAATCCCGCCAAAATTCTCGCCTTCATTGATTTTTCTCCTTTAGTAAATTTCTAATGTTAAATTTGAGCGCGTCGTCATCGCAGACGTCGATACAGCGTCCGCAGCTGATGCACTCGCTCGATGTTATAAACCCGCTTTGCTTGCCGATAATGCCGAGCACTTGGTTTTCCGGGCAGATTAGCTTACACTTCATGCAGTTAGTACAGCTAGCCGCGTCGTGCTTTACTCTGATAAGGGCAAATTTGCCGGATATCGCGTAAAAAGCACCCAGCGGACAAAGCTTTGAGCAGACTAATCTATCGCCGATAAACGCGTCTACCGCAAACACCCCAAACGCCACAAACAGCCACAGCGTGCCGCCGTAGATGACGCCGCGCTGAATGATGCCGATAAAGCTAATGCCCTCAAACGCCGGAGCCGAAGTGACTAGCGAGATAAAAAGCGTAAATCCCAAAACGTAATATCTCGCGCTTCTCGTGAAATTTACGAATTTTTTATCTTTATCGTAGCCAAGCTTTACTCTGACCCAGCGAGCGGTTTCGGTGATGATGTTTACCGGGCAAACCCAGCTGCAAAAGGCGCGCGGAGCGACAATCGCGTAAAAAGCAAACACGATAGCGACCCCCACAAGCGCGCCCGAAGCGATACTAAAACTAGCTAAATATAGCTGCAAAACGGCAAACGGATCGCTAAGAGGAACGACTCCGAAAAGCAAAGACGAGCTGAGATTGCCTTGTAAAATTTTAACTCCGTAGTAGTTGCTCGCAAAAAACAGCCCTAGGATCAAAATTTGACTTATCCTTCTTAAAATCAAATATTTCATAGCAAATCTCCGCTATTTAGATAGTCGTTTAGCTTTTTCTCGTCGGTTTTAAACTCTTTTGGCTCAGCGTCTTTTAGCTTTTTATCCGCGCCCTCAACCCAGCCTTTTACGTACTGTTCGTTGCTAGAGCCCAGTCCGATCTCGCGCGGAAGCACGAAGATAGAGGCTTTTGGCGTCACGCAAACTTGCTCGCACATGCCGCAGCCCGTGCAGTAGTCGGCGTCCACGACCGGTTTAAAAAACGCGTGCTTTTGTGTGCGTTCGTTGCGGACATATTCAAGCCTTAACGCTTTATCTATCAAAGGACAGGCGCGGTAGCAAGCGTCACAGCGAAGTCCCTCGTAAGCGATGCAGAAATTCGGATCCAGCACCGCGATACCCATTTGCGCTTTGTTTATATTTAGCTTTCCATTATCCTCGCTCACTAGCTTCGTATCTAGCGCTCCGGTCGGACAGGCGACCGTGCACGGGATATCCGGGCACATATAACAAGGGATATTTCGCGGGGTAAAAAACGGAGTGCCGTAAGGCAATCCGTCGTCTAGATCCGCGAGCTTAAGCGTATCCCAAGGACAGGCTTCTACGCAAAGCCCGCAGCGTATGCACTCGCTAAGGAAATTTTTCTCCTTCAAAGCACCTGGCGGCCTGATGAGTAGAGTTTGGGCTTTAGCCGTCGTTTGCGTACTCCAGATAAAGCCGCCTGCGAGAACCAAACTAATCGCTTTTAACCCAAATTTTAAAGCCTCTCTTCTATTTTGCATAATTACGCCTTGTAAATTTTAACCGCACATTTTTTATAGTCGGTCTCTTTTGAGATCGGGCAAGTCGCATCTAGGCAGACTTTGTTGATAAACACGTTTTCATCAAAAAACGGCACGTAAACTAGACCCATCGGCGGTTTATTTCGTCCGCGCAGATCGATTCTTGCTTTTACCTTACCGCGGCGAGATTCGACCCAAACGACGTCGTTATGCTGTAAATTTAGCTTTTGCGCATCGCCCTCGTGCATGTAGCAAAGAGCCTCTGGAACCGCACGGTAAAGCTCAGGAACACGCATAGTCATAGTGCCGGTGTGCCAGTGCTCCAAGACGCGACCCGTGCATAGCCATAGCGGATAGGTATCATCAGGCATCTCGCAAGGATCCATATAAGGACGGAAGAAAATTTTGGCCTTATTAGCGATAGAAAATTTCTCGTCTCCGCTAGTTACTTTGGTCAAATCGCCTTTTTGCAACTTGGCTTTTTTATTTCCGTAGAATGCAAACTGCTTGCCCTCCTCGGCAAATTTTTTGGCATACGGATCATATTTGGCGTTAAATCTCCACTGAGTTTCTTTGCCGTCTACGACGGGCCACCTTAGTCCGCGCACTTTGTGATAGGTATCAAAGTCCGCCAGATCGTGTCCATGACCTGAGCCAAATTTGCGGTAGTCTTCCCAAAGATATTTTTGAACGAAAAATCCATAGCCCTCAAACACTTTGCCGTCTGAGCCGACTACTTTTCTGCTGTCGCCAAAAACTTCAGAGTTATCAAAATCTTCCATTATAGCGTCTTTTGCAGGATAACTCTTAGCCTCTTCGTTTGCGAAAAGCACGTCAAATAGCGTATCTTCTTCGTTATATCCCATAGTTTTTGCGGCGTCAAGTACGCTAGGAAGCGTTAGCTTATCGTCTACTTTTTGTTCGCCCCAAACCTCTTTTAGCTTAAAGCGCTTAGCAAATTCCAGCATTTGCCACGTGTCGCTCATCGCTTCGCCTACCGGAAGGACTTGCTGACGCCAGTGCTGCGTTCGGCGCTCGGCATTACCGTACGCGCCCCATTTTTCGTATATCATCGCAGTTGGCAGGATCAGGTCGGCAACCTTAGCCGAGATGCCCGGATACGGGTCTGAGACGATGATAAAGTTATCCATCTCGCGAGCGGCTTTTATCCAGTGGTTTGCGTTTGCGGTATTTTGCCACGGGTTATTTACCTGCACCCACGCCCATTTCATCTTTCCGTCTTCCATGTCGCGCATCATTTTTACGTAGTGGGAGGCGACTTTCGGATTTAGCGTGTTTTTAGGAAGTTTCCAAATTTTCTCGCTTATTTCGCGGTGTTCGGCGTTATCTACGACCATATCCGCAGGCAAGCGATGAACGAAAGTACCGACCTCGCGTGCCGTTCCGCATGCGCTTGGTTGTCCGGTTAGCGAGAAAGCGCCCTCGCCCGGTTTTGCTTGTTTACCAAGTAGCATATGCACCATATAGGCTTGCTCGTTTACCCAAGTGCCACGTTGGTGCTGGTTAAAGCCCATCGTCCAAAAGCTAACTACTTTTCTACCTTTTTCGATGTACCAGTCGGCTAGTTGCTTTAGTTTTTTCTTAAATTCTTCCAAATCCTCGTTCGGATCGCCTTTTATTAGCGGAGCGGAGAAGTCAAGCGTATAAGGTTTAAGAGCTTCTTTAAATTCTTCAAACGTGATTTGCCAGTGTTTGCCCGCGGTAGCCGTATTTTTATTTTCCATCACGTCGCCCTCTTTATAGCCTAGATAGCCCAGAGTCACGCCTTCGTTTTTGCTTAAAGTCTTTTTAAGTTCGGTCTCGATGACGTCTTTTTCGGCATTGTAGTTAGGATGATTTGTATTATTTCTAAGCCCATAGCCGATATCGGCAGGTCCCGTCGCAAATAC
>NZ_CALKTQ010000209.1 GCF_937997465.1 uncultured Campylobacter sp.
CCTCGCGTTTGCCCGTGCTTGCGCCGCTTGGCACTATCGCGCTTGCTACGGTGCCGTCGCTTAGAGCGACTGTCGCCTTCACGGTCGGGTTGCCGCGGCTGTCAAGTACCTCTATCGCCGTTACGTCTTCTATAAATACCATTATTTTATTCCTCCGTATTTTCTTCTATGCTTTCGCCGTCTTCGTCTTTGCCGCCTGAGCTGCTTATTAGCTTATCTAGGCCGATCGAGTTTTTTATCGTGGCTACAATCTCGTCGGAGATCTCCGAGTGCTCTTTGAGATAGGCTTTTGCGTTTTCGCGGCCTTGTCCGATTTTGGCGGCTTTGTAGCTAAACCACGCGCCGCTTTTGTCGATGATATCTAGCTTCACGCCGTAGTCAATGATCTCGCCGTCGCGACTGATACCCTCGCCAAACATTATGTCAAATTCCGCCGTTTTAAACGGAGGTGCGACCTTGTTTTTCACGACTTTTACCTTCGTGCGGTTGCCGATAGGCTCTTCGTTTTGTTTTAGAGTGGCGATTTTTCGCACGTCTAGGCGCACTGAGGCGTAAAATTTAAGCGCATTACCGCCCGTAGTGGTCTCAGGCGTGCCGTAACCCATCGCGCCGATTTTCATACGAATTTGGTTGATAAAGATCACGGTCGTGTTCATCTTGTGCACGACGCCGGCTAGTTTGCGCAGCGCCTGGCTCATTAGGCGCGCTTGCAAGCCTACGTGCTGATCGCCCATATCGCCCTCGATCTCGCTCTTTGGCGTTAGAGCCGCGACGCTATCAACGACGATCAGCTCGACTGCGCCGCTTCTAGCTAGGTTTTCTACGATCTCAAGCGCTTGCTCGCCAAAATCGGGCTGGCTAACGTAGAGATTTTCGGTATCTACGCCCAAATTTGCCGCGTATTTTACGTCTAGCGCGTGCTCGGCGTCGATAAAGGCGCACGTGGCTCCCGCTTTTTGCGCTTCAGCGATGATGTGTAGGGTTAGAGTCGTTTTACCCGAGCTCTCAGGCCCGTAAACCTCGATAATACGGCCCTTTGGGATACCGCCGATACCAAGGGCTAGGTCAAGACCCAGCGAGCCCGTGGAGATACTATCTATCGCCTCGACTTGCTTGTCGCCAAGGCGGATTAGCGTACCCTTGCCGAACGCTTTATCTATCTGCTTTAAAGCCGCGTCTAAGGCCTTTTTCTTGTCCGAATCGTTTGTCGGCGGGACTATCTTTTTCTCTTCTTTTTCTTTTGCCATCGACTTCCTTAAATTTAAAATAATCGGGCTGATTTTATCAAATTTAAGATGAATTTTTGATTATTCGCGTAAATTTGACGCCGCTCGTTTGCGGTAAAATTTAGCCCAAATTTACGCCTTTTTTAAAACATAAAGCAGCTCGCTCGCGTGCGTCGGACGGCTGGCTAGATTTCTGCTGCCGCGAAAGGCGTTGTATTTTTGTTCCAAAATTTGCACTTTGCCGAGTCCGGCTAAATTTTGGCTAAATTCCTCGCGCGCGATGAAGCCCTCGGAGTTAAACGAGATTAGCACGAATTTGGCTTTTAGCTTTGAGATTAGCTCGAAAAACGCGGGCGCGGCGGCTGATTTTTGATTAAAAACCGAGCGGTTCCAGCCTCTAGCGATGCCAGAAACCCGCGAGATTTCGCTCGGACGCTCGTAGCTAGCGATCAAATTTAACATAAAGTAGTTCGAGCCGTAGGGATGCTGATTATACGGCGGATCAAGATATACCAGATCAAGCGGCGAAAGCTCGGCGGCAAGCTCATTTGCATCTCGTCTTTGCACGTCAAATTCGACGTTAAAATTTGAAAAAACGGGCTTAAGCAGGCTGATGTCGGCCGTGATACGAGATAGCGCGTGTTTGCCGCGTCCGCCAAACTGCCCAAGGCCGTCCTTATTTTTGTGAAAACCCTTGAAAATGCCGCTAGTGTTGGCGTGAACGCTAGCTGAATACAGCAGCGGAGCGACGAAAAAAACGCGCAGCTGCTGCGGCACTAGCGCCTCGATAATCTGGCGCGCGGTGTCTATGTAGGCGGCGTTTTTTCTCGTGTAAAAGACGCGGTCCCTCGCTGAGATATTTGCCTCGTCTTTTGGCGCGTAAAGCTCGCAGATAAAGCCCTCACGCAAATTTGCGCCGATTTCGCGCGTTAGTTTTTCATGCCAAAAATCAAGCTCTTTTTTAAACTCCGCGTCCGCGTTTGCGAGGTAGCATTCGTTCGTGACGCGGCTATAAAGCTCCAGGTCGTTTGCGACGATAAAATTTGCGTGGGATTTAAAAAACCGCGACACGATGCCGCTGCCGCTAAAAAGGTCGCAGCAGCTTAGCTTTTCTTTGCCAAGCGCCTGTTTTGCGATATTTACGCCTTGTTCGATAAAGCCTAAAAGCGAGCGTTTGTTGCCAAGATAAGTTAAAATTTGCTCTTTTAAATACGCCTGATTTTCCATATTTTTCTTTATAAATTCCGCATTTTTATGGCGATTGTAGCAAAAATTTACTATAATTTCGCAACATTTTGAAATCAGGCCGCGCGCGAAATTTAAAGCGGAGCAAAAAGGATAAAATTTGAAGATTTTTAAGCATATAAACG
>NZ_CALKTQ010000210.1 GCF_937997465.1 uncultured Campylobacter sp.
ATCACGCAAGCATCGCAAGCGACCTAGCCCCAAAACAAATCTAGCCCGCAAAGATCCTAAACGCCGCCCAGACGCAAACAGTGCCAACCAAAACGCCGATGGCAAAAGCCGAAGCGACGTAGAGTTTTTGCTTTTTTCTGATCTGCTCAAATTTCTTTTCGTGATGCTTTTTCACGCCCTCGAAGGTCAAATTTAAGATCTTTTCGTTCGTTTGATTTAGCGCATCGGCAAAGCTCTTTATCTGCTCGTCGTTGATGTAGCGCATAGTCTTGCGCGTCGCGCTCGCCAGGCGCTCGTAGTCCTCGCTGTTTTCCCAGAGTTCGACCACCGTGTTGTTTTCGATACGCTCTTTTAGTTCTAGCGTCTCTTTTAGCTCGTTTTGTTCGACTAGCTGCGTTCCCATTGCGCCTCCTTAGTTGATAGTTCCTATTTTGTCGCCGTATTTTAGCTTTTGCTCGGCCGCTAGATCAAATTTGACCGCGCCCTGCTCGCTAAGGATGAGGATCGTCGAGCCCAGCTCAAACATCCCCAGCTGCTCGCCCTTTTTTGCACTTAAATTTTCGTATTCGTAGAGCGCGACGTTTCCGGCGCAGGCGTTAGTCTGTATGCGCGCGTCAAAGTCAAATTTCATCTTGCCCACGTTTAGCGCGCCGACAAAAACCAGCCACATCTTTTTGCCGCTTGCAAGCTCGCATTTTAGCACCACGCGCTCGTTTTTAGCGTAAAGATTTGGCACCTTTAGCAGCGTGCTGACGGCCACGCTATATAGCTCGCCAGGCACGTATAGCGCGGATAATATCCTCATATCGCAAGGCGCGTGGTAGCGGTGATAGTCGCGCGGGCTGAGGTAGATATTTACATACTCTAGCTCGGCGTCTCGCTCACTGCGGTCCATACTGTCTCCAAGAAGCTCTGCGATACCGTACTCATGCCCCTTGACGCTGATCGCCTTTAGCTCCTTGCTCGCTCCGCGCTCTAGGCACGTACCGTCGCTAGGGCTGATGAAAGCCTGCGGCGAAACGTCAAAATTTCGCGGACGCTGTAGCTCGCGGGTAAAAAGCGCCGTGAGGCTCTCGTACTCCTTTGGCTCTTTAAACTCGCCCATGTCGATTTTAAAGCCGCTTACGTATTTTTCGTTGATAAATGTTTGCAAAAATCTCGGAAATTTAACCGCCGCTACAAACCCGAATATCCTAGAAATAACTCCCCTCATACCTCTCCTTTTAGTCTTAATAACGAAATCTCGCTAGGCGCCATCACGCGCACCGGCGGCCCCCAAAATCCAGCTCCGCGGCTAACGTAAATTTGCGTTTTTTTGTTCGCGCGGTATAGCCCGGCGACGTATTTTTGATCGAGCCTTACCAGCAGAGAAAACGGGAAAATCTGTCCGCCGTGCGTGTGTCCGCTCACGACCAGATCCACGGGCGCGTTTTCGTCCATGTATTTTAAAAACTTAGGCTGATGAGCGAGCAAAACAGTAGGCAAATTTACGTCGCGACCGTCCAGAGCCGCGACTAGATCGGGCTCGTACGCTTTAAACCTTAAACCGATGATATCATAAACGCCGGCTAAATTTACCCCGCCGACTCGCACGTTTTCGTTGCCTAAAATTTTAAAATTCGTCGTCTCGCGGATCGCTTTTATCGTGCCGTCGATGCCGTTATAGTACTCGTGGTTGCCCGGCACGTAAAAGGTGCCGTATTTGCTCTTTAGCTCGTTAAACGGCGCGATAAACTCGGCCAAACGGTGCGGCGGTAGATCCGCGATGTCGCCCACGATCGCGACCGCGTCGGCATCCAGCTCGTTTACGCGCCCGGTTACCGCCCGCGCAAAGTCCGCTCCCAAAAAATCGCCCAGATGAATATCCGTTAAAACCGCGATCTTTAGCTCGCCCTTTAGCCCCTTTAGCTCGATATCTTGCTCTTTTACTTCGGGCAATTTTACGGCGTTAAAGATACCTTTAAAAAAGTAGCTAAACGCCAAGATAAGTATCGTGACGTCAAGATATAGGCGCAAAAATTTACGCCTGCTCTCGCTAAACGCGCGCTTGGTTACGGGGCGAACCGCGAGCGCGACGACGTTCGCAAAAAGCACGAACGAAAAGATAATAAACGTCAGCGCCAGCATCAGCGAACAGGCGATGCGAAGGCTCGGTCCCAAAAAGTTAAACCGCAGCGAAAAAGCAAGCGCGACGCCGCCCATGGCAAGCGTCAGGAAAAATAGCCCGAGCGCCCTTTTATGCGCGGCAAGCGGCCTGAGCGCGGCATCGGCAAAAAGCCCGCGATAAGAAACGTAATTCATAAAAATGATGATCAAAGATGATAAAACATAAAACATTTCGTAAATTTAGCCAAAATTATTAAATATCTAACCACTGCGCGCGGCAAATTTAAGGAAATTTGAGCGCGGCGGCGGATGATTTTAGATTTTAAAGGCTGATATTTCGGGCGCAGCGAAATGCGCAGCCGAATATTTGTTTAAGTTAAGCGGCGCGCATAAGCGACAAATTCGCTCTATGATTTAAGTAATGATGAGCGCGTTACCGGCGGCGGTTTTACGCGGTGAAGGCGACGCACACGAACGGCGATTTACTCCGTTAGATTTAACTTTTCGTTACTTTGGTTTTGACTGCGCTTGCTCTTTATTTTGCAAATTTGAACATTTCGGCGATAAATTTACGGCTTTGCGGGATGTGTTTTGAGATAAAATTTATGCGACTCAACTTTATAAAATTTGCGACGAGACGAATGTCGAATTTTACCGTCCAAGGCGAATTTAGTTTATAAATTTGACGCGAAAGGAGCCAAATTCAGCTACTCCTGAATTAATTTTATAAATGTCACACCGTTAGATTTTAAAGCGTTTGCATTAATTTTTTTCAGAACCGAACTGTAAAATATATCTATTGCCCGAAACCTCATACAAAGCCGTCAAAAAGCCATCCAAATCATCGTCTTTGTTGGAATATGAACACTCTTGTATAAATTTGTTTTTGTTTTTATAAAAACAAATTTCACGATAAACAGCAGAACCGCCCTTAAAAAACCATATATCATTCAAATTTATTTTTCTACCGTTATAAGTGATCAAATGTTTATTTGTCACGTAAAATCCCTCGTGGATAAAGTTCATAAGCTCGTAATATATTGCCACCAACAAAGCGATAACAAAAATCACCCAGCCTATTTTCATAAGCGTTCCGCTCTCTAAAAATAAGGCGCATGAAGCCCACACACATAAGGTAAAAGCAATAATTTTCAACACGCAAAAAAATCTAATAGAGCATAAATATTTATATAGCACCACCTCACCGTCGTCGAGCTTGACGTTTTCAGGCAAATCCGCCAGCTCATCGTCCAGCGCCTTGCGCGTCAAATTTAGCTCACTCATCGCCAGCGTCCTGCGTTCGCACGATGAGACTCTTTGGCAGGTTAAATTTCTCGATCACTTCGCACTCTTTGGCCCTCATCTCGCCCGCGTCGCTCTCATGATCGTAGCCTAGCACGTGAAGTAGCCCGTGCGTGAAAAGCAGCGCCGTCTCGTCATCCTCGCAGTGACCTAGCTCGGCGGCTTTGGCTGCGACTAGCTCAGTGTTTATCACTATACAGCCAAGCGGCGCGTGCAGCTGCATCTCAAGCGGGAAGCTCAGCACGTCCGTAGTCTCGTAGATGCCGCGCTGGCGGACGTTTATCTCCTTCATCTCCTCGGCGTCAACGAAGCTAAGCTCCACCTCGCCCGCGGTCAAATAGTCGCAAATTTGATCCAAAATCCTCGGATAATCGTCCTCGCAAAGTATCATTTTTGGCTTTCCTTTAGTAAAATTTGAGTATGATTTTAGCAAAAATTTGGGTTGATCTTAATAAAACTAGCTTTTGTTTGTTAAGGGGGAAGGGGCTTGAATTACGAAGTCGCTCCCTTCCCCTTTAACAATCCCCCCCCAACCCCTACGACGTGAGAGGTGGCGACACGGCTTTGCTGGCGCAAAGCGTCGCTAGTTTGAATAAAATTTGACATTTTCAGGGTGCGGGTCTCGGTGAGTCAAATTTGAGGTTGAAATTTATAAATTTGAACGTAAGACGATAAGGCGAAGTATCGCGAGATGATTTTTCGAGTTTTGAAGCAAAATTGAGC
>NZ_CALKTQ010000211.1 GCF_937997465.1 uncultured Campylobacter sp.
CTTTTATGTCTATAAATTCATCCTTAAGTATGTCAAATGGAAACATGATCTCTATATTAAAATTTCTATCAAGATTATTATACTCTTTTCTAGAAATCAATATACCTATTTCTATATACGAATACTCTCTATCGTTTGGCAAAAATATATTTAAATGTAGTACTGCTTCTATTTTATCGGCGATATCTGAATCTAAATTTATAAATATAGCTTGTGTGCAATATGGGTTTATTTTCATCTTTACATTCCTAAATATACATAAACGATTGTGGTGCCACAAAATTTGGGTATTGCAAATAAGGACAAATTGCCTCTTTATATTTATTTGCGGATTTAATCTTAATGGCAAAACCGGTACTCTTGCCATTAAAGTATTTTAGATATCTTTCTTTATCTATACCGGCATCCATGCTTGTTTTACTCCATAGTTCTTCTGGGCTTGCCTCCAAAATATTATCAACTATAAATTCTCCTATAATTTTTCCAACTGGCTTTGTGGCATATACTTTAATCTTATTAACGTTTTTTTTAAATTTTACCTTTCTAAACTCAAATTTTTTCGTACCATCAAAAATAGCCTCAGCGAATTCCGGCTTAATGGATAATAATGCTGTCATTTACTAAACCTTCTTTTAAAATTGCAAAAAAAGCCTCATCTGTAAGCTTCGCAAAACCCCAGTAGGCTTCTTCGTAACCTATAATTTCTCTAATCTTCTTTAAAATAACACGTCTTTTAAATGATATATTGTATGCCATTTTTATTATTTTTGTGTAACTTTTTTTGATAAATATATTCTCTAATTCATCATCAGTAAATATATTATGAGGCTTGCAGTATTTGATGAAATCATCCAAGTCACTAAAACTGGATAAATCTTTATATTCTTCTACAACGCACAAAGAGGTCACGACCGATGAGTAGTTCGCGCTTTGGGCATTTTCATCTTTTGTTCTATAAATGAGTAAGCAGTCACCTCTCTTGAGTTGCTCGACGCCTTTCATTTTCGCTATATACACCTTATGAATACTATTTGATTCAGACATGTCTTTTAGTATATCATAGCTTTCTGTGTTTAGCATAGAGTCCGAGAACATACCAGTATGATATTTCGGGTATATACTTAAAAGATATTTGTCGCTTGTCGCATTAATAGCCGGATAGTCCAGCAGTATATCATTTTTTAGCGCCTGCACATGAGTCGGTATATTTTTTGTTAATACTAGCTCATTGATTTTTTTGCCATGCTGGACAAACCCATATCTTTTTAATAGTTTTATTAAAGGTGCTTGTTTTTCAAAAGACGTTACATAGATATTATAAATGTTGTTTGCTACGGCAAAATCAAAAATCTTCTTTATAATGCGCTCTCCAAGCTTTGTCCCATGCGCATCTATCTTAAGAGTTCCTATCTTTAGCCATGTCACATTTGTGTCAAGTGTCGGATTTATATCCGTATTATCTATTGGGCTTTCTATTTTTAAGTACAAAAAGGCTACTATCTTGGTATCATCAAATAGTATATATGCTTTTTCACCGGCGTTTGCTTTTTTCGCTATCCATGTATCAAAACCTTTATAGTCTTGCCTTAAAGAGTCGAAAAAGGAATCAGATGTGTTAATTTCACGTATATATTTCTCTTGGATATTTGACATTTTAACACCTCTTGAAATTTTCCAAGCAATTGTATCAAAGATTATCTAATTTTATTCTTTTAAAGCCATCGTCGCAATATCGGCAAGGATCTTTAAAGGTATTTTTTGAATTTAAAACGATAATAAAAAGATTAAAAAAATTTACGTTTCAAATCAAAGTGAAAAATGTGATGTTTTAGCCCACTTTGATTTGAAACGTGGTTTTTACAGCTAAATTTGAAGGCTAAATTTAAAAGGAAAGCGTTGCAAGAGATAAATTTAAGCTTACAAAAGGAAGCTCTAGTAAAAAGGCAAAGCGTGCGAACGAGGCTAGCGTTTTTGGTCATGGCAGTCCTGATTTTAGCGGCTGAAATTTACATAGCGATCTGCGTAAAGGGCGGTTTCGTGCGCCACTACGCGGGTGACGTTCTGGCCGTCATCTTGCTTTATGTTTTGACACGGGTTATTTTTAACGCGCCGCCTTTAAATTTGCCGTTT
>NZ_CALKTQ010000212.1 GCF_937997465.1 uncultured Campylobacter sp.
CAACTACCACGAGATCGTCTCTCGCTTTGTTTTGCGGCGCGAGATTTACGACGAAATTTTCTTTGAAAAATCTAGCGGCTTTGCGCTTGAGTGCGATAACGAAAATATCGAAAATAATATCATTTTAAAGGCTAAATTTGAGCTGGAAAAAGCGGGATTTAAAAACGAGCTGGACGAGTTTTTCGCCTCGCATAAAATCGTGATAAAAAAGCAAATCCCTTTAGGCGCGGGTCTAGGCGGAGGCAGCTCAAACGCGGCTACGTTTTTAAAGATGGCGAACGAGGAGTTAAATTTAAAACTGACGCGCGAAAATTTGATGAAAATAGGCGCGAATATCGGAGCGGACGTAGCGTTTTTCGCTAGCGATTTCGAGGCGGCAAACATTAGCGGTATCGGCGAGATAATAAGCGATTTTGGCGACGAGGTGCCGGAGATTGAAATTTTAACGCCTGACGTATTTTGCTCGACGCCTGCGGTTTACGGCGAATTTAGGGCAAATTTTATGGATAGTATCGATGTAAATTCGGCGGCAAAAATGCGCGAGATGACGACTGCACAGCTACTGGAGCGATACGAAAATCGCAAGCTAAACGATCTTTTTGCGCCGTGTTTTAAAATTTATCCGCAGATGGATCAATTTAAAGATTTTTTCCTCAGCGGCAGCGGCGCGAGCGTGTTTTTCTTAAAATAAAAAGGTAAAAAATGGGTAAGGATTTAGCCAAAAATAAAAAGGCGCTGTTTGACTTTAGCATCATCGAGACCTTTGAGGCGGGCATCGTGCTAAAGGGCAGCGAGGTAAAGGCTCTAAGGGCGGGCCGCGCAAACCTAAAAGACAGCTTCGCGCGCGTGATAAAGGGCGAGCTGTTTTTACTAAACGCGCACATCAGCCATCTAAATACGACGCACTCGGCGTTTCGCCCGGACGAGCGGGCTCCGAGAAAGCTACTGATGCACCGCAAGCAGATAGATAAAATTTTCGGTCAAGTCACGCAAGATGGCCTCACGCTAGTCGTTCTAGCGCTCTATCTAAACGACAAAAACATCGTAAAGGCGCGGGTCGCGCTGGCAAAAGGTAAAAATTTGCACGATAAACGCGAGACGATAAAACGCAAAGAAGCCGACAAAGAAGCGCGTGCGGCGATGAAAAAATACGCCTAAGGAAACAACGTGCCATACGTAAATATAAAAATCACAAAAGAAAAAGAGGCCGTAAGCGCCGAGCAAAAGCGCGCACTCATAGCAGGCGTGACGAAGCTGCTAGGCGATACGCTAAAGCGCGACGTGAGCAGAACCGTCATCGTGATAGAGGAAGTTAGCACCGACGACTACGGATTTGGCGGCGAAAGCATAACTGAACTAAGATCAAAACAAGGAAAATAATATGAAAAAAACCATCAAGGCGATTTTGGCGGCTTTGGCCTGCGCGATATTTCTAGCAGGCTGCGGCGAGGACGAGACGGCGAAGGCTCCCGTAAAGATAGAGGGCTATAAAACGGGCGAGGAGATCGCGCTAAAGAGCGTGTTTGGCAAAGACCTCACGCTAAAGCGCGTCGAGGGCGGCTTTGTTATCAAGGGCGACGAGGATAAAATTTTGATGTTTGATATATTCGGCACGTTTTGTCCGCCGTGTCAAAAAGAAGCTCCCGATCTCACCAAATTTCAAATCGACAATCTAAACGACTTTACGATCGTGGGACTCACACACTTTGAAAACGTCACGAACGAGTACGTAGTGGAAAACTTCGCGCAAAAATACAACGCCTTTTACTTTATCTCAAACGATATAAAGACAAACGACAAGCTTTCGGCGCAAATTTTAGAGGATATAAAATACGAGCGGCTTGAGAGCGTACCGATAAAAATGGTGCTAAAAGGCGGCGTATATCAGGAGTTAACCGACGTAGATAGCGGAAAATTCGGCGTGAAATACTATCTAGGCGGCATCCATCTAGACGCGATGACGAAGGATTTTGAAAGAATAAAAAATGCCCGCTAAAACCGCCACCGAGCGGGAGCGAGACGTCGCCCTTAAGGAAAAACCCGATTTTCCGCGTAAATTTAAGGTTGTTTTACTAAACGACGATGTTACGAGCATGGATTTCGTCGTGAGCGTGTTGGTCGAGATTTTTCACCACACAGCCCAAAGCGCGGTAACCGTGATGTTAAAAATCCACAACGAAGGCAGCGGAGTGGCCGGCGTCTATAACAAAGAGATCGCCCAAACCAAACAAAACCAAACGCTAAAAGCCGCAGCCGCCGCGGGCTACCCGCTAAAGGCCGTCGTCGAGGAAGAATAGCCCGCAAAAACGGGCGCGCAAAAGGCGCAAAGAGGAGGAAATGATGTTTGACTCGGATTTAAGCTATCTTTTGGAAAAGGCCGGGCAGTTTGCCTACTCGAATTTTCACGAGTATCTAACTAGCGAGCACGTGCTTTTCGTGCTAGTAAATTTAAACGAAGAGACTAGAGATATCCTGGCTGACGCGGGTCTAACCGACGTCGAGGGACTAAAAAGCGATCTAAAAAACTATCTTTTGCAAACCAACGAACAAGTCCCGCACCACAAACAGCCGCGCATGACGGTGCTTTTGGAGCAAATTTTTAAAGAGCTAAACACCGAGCTAAAAGATAAAAACGTCGGTATCAGAGATTTGCTCTTTAAAATCGCGGCCAGAGGCGACACGTACGGGGCTAAAATTTTAGAATTTTACGACGTCGATCCGCAAAAGATCAAACACCACGCAAAAGACGATAAGCAGGCTCGCGCTAAAAGCTTCCCAAACCTCGCCAAATATTCGTCGAATTTAACCAAACTAGCCGCCGATGGCAAGATCGATCCGATCATTGGGCGCGAAAACGAGCTAACAAGGCTAATGCAAACGCTAAGCCGCCGCAAGAAAAACAATCCAATCCTAGTAGGCGAAGCTGGCGTGGGCAAAACAGCCGTAGTCGAGGGGCTCGCGCTAAAAGTCGCAAGCGGCGAGGTGCCGCAGCGGCTAAAGCAAGCGCAAATTTTTGCCCTGGATATCGGCGCGATGATAGCGGGCACGAAGTACCGCGGCGACTTTGAAAAACGCCTAAAAGACGTGATGGACGAGGTAGCCGAGCAAGAAGATGCGATAGTTTTTATCGATGAGATCCACACTATCGTAGGCGCGGGAGCTACAAACGGCGGCGGACTTGATATGTCAAATTTACTAAAACCGGCTCTCGCAAACGGCTCGCTTCGCTGCATCGGAGCGACGACGTACGCGGAGTATCGCAGCTTTTTTGAAAAAGAAAAAGCCCTCGCGCGCCGATTTGCTAAAATCGACGTCGTAGAGCCGAGCGCGGACGAGAGCGTCGAGATATTAAAAGGGCTTCGCGCCAAATACGAGAGCTTTCACGGTGTCAAATTTAGCGACGAAATTTTAGCCAAAAGCGTGGAGCTAGCCAAAAAATACTTAAACGATCGATTTTTACCCGATAGCGCCATCGATCTCATCGACGAGGTCGGCGCGGCCCTAGCTCTGCAAAACAGAAGCAAAACCGTAAAAATGTCCGATCTAAGCGCGGTTTTAAGCAAGATGGCAAATATCCCGGATACAAATCTAAAATCTGACGCCGCGGCAAATTTGAAAAATCTAGCCCAGAGGTTAAAGTCTGAAATTTTCGGTCAAGACGAAGCCATAGACACTCTAGTAGCGGCGATCAAGCGCTCGTACGCGGGGCTAAAGCAGCCAAACGCGCCCGTTGGAGTATTTTTATTTACAGGCTCAAGCGGCGTGGGTAAAAGCGAGCTAAGCGCGGCTCTAGCGCGAAATTTGGGTGTGCATTTCGAGCGGTTTGATATGAGCGAATACATGGAAAAGCACAGCGTCTCGCGTCTCATCGGCGCGCCTCCGGGATATGTCGGGTTTGAAGAGGGTGGCATACTCACAAACGCCGTTAAAAAGCACCCCTATAGCGTGATTTTATTTGACGAGATCGAAAAGGCAAGCGACGAGATGATAAACGTCTTTTTGCAAATTTTCGACAGCGCAAGCCTCACCGATAACACTGGCGCAAAGAGCGATTTTCGCAACGCCGTCATCATAATGAGCTCAAATTTGGGCTCAAAAGAGGCTCCGACGCTTGGCTTTAGCAAGGATGAAAGCGGCAAAGCAGACTCGGCGGTAAAGGGATTTTTCAGTCCCGAGTTTCGCAACCGCATCGATAAAATCGTGCATTTTAACGACCTTAGCGAGGACGCGCTAAGCCTCATCGCGCAAAAGATAATTAACGAGATAAACTCAAGCCTCGCCGAGAAAAAAGTCGTCATAAAAGCCTCCGCCGAAGCCAAAAAATACCTCTGGCAAAAAGGCTATAGCAAGGAATTCGGCGCGCGAAATCTAAAACGCCTAGTTCAAGACGAGATCTCGACTAAGCTTAGCGACGAGATACTTTTCGGCGCGCTAAAAAACGGCGGCGTAGCAAATATCGCGCTAAAAAACGGCGAGCTGGCGTTTAAATTTGAAGCCACAAAATAAGCGGTCGCGGGGTCGAATTTGGAAAAAATTTATAACTTCCCAGACCCCGCAAACGCCCCCGCAAACTCGCCTTTAGCCGTCGGCCGGCGATCTAAGCGCCGATGCTCTTTTGCAAGCTTACGACAAAGGCATTTTCCCCTGGTTTTTACCCGGCGAGCCCATATACTGGTGGTCGCCAGACCCGCGCGCGGTGCTGATTCCAAGCGAAGTGCGCGTGCAAAAAAGCATAAAACCCGCACTTAAAAAATTTGAAGTACGGTTTGATTATGACTTTGAAAATTTCCTAAAAATCTGCAAAAGCGAGCGCGAAAAACGCGAACCAACGTGGCTATCGGGAGACATCGTGAGCGCCTATGCAAATTTACATCGTCTCGGCGTCTCGCACAGCGTAGAGGTTTATGAGGACGGCGAGCTGGCGGGTGGGCTCTACGGGCAAATTTTCGGCAAGGTCTTTTGCGGCGAGAGTATGATCAGCCTAAAAACCGGCGCGTCAAAAGTCGCTCTCATAGCGCTTTGCCGCGCTTTAGAGCCGTTTGATTTTCTCATCGACTGTCAGGTTATGAACGATCATCTAAAATTTATGGGCGCAAAAGCGATGAAGCGAAGCGAGTTTTTAGCCAAATTTAACGAACTAAAAAGTCAGCCGAGCGGGTTTAGCGAATTTAAAAATTTACCCTAAATTTGGAACGTCTTTTGCTTATTATCTCGTAAAATTTAGATAAAAAAGGCAAGAAAATGTTCGCAGGTATCCAAACCTCAAAATCAAAACCGCTCGTAGAAAGCGCGCTGGCAAGCAGAAATTTACGCCAGCAAATGATTTCTGGCAACATAGCAAACATCGATACGCCTTTTTACAAAGCCCGCGACATCGCGTTTGAAGCGGCTCTGTCGCAAACAGCGCAAGAAATCTACGGCAAAGACGAAAATAAAATTTTAAAACTCGCGCAAACGGACGGCGCGCACTTTCCTCGCGTGGATTTTCCGGCGTCAAACGGGGCGACGATATTTTTACGCGACGGACACATGGCGCGAAACGACGCAAACACAGTCGATCTAGACGTCGAGACGACCGAGCTTAGCAAAAATGCGATAATGGTAACCGCGCTTGATCGCGCCATGAGACAAAGCGGCCAGATATTTAAAAACGTTATCGACGCTAGTAGCAAAATTTAAGGATAGATTATGAGTAATTATTTAAGCGACTTTGATATCAGCGGATACGGACTAAGCGCCCAGCGCTTTAGGATGAACGTCATTAGCTCCAACATCGCCAACGCAAACACCGTGCGAACGGCGGAAGGCGGCCCGTATAGACGCCGCGAGGTGATATTTAAGGCGGTTGATTTTGATAGCGTACTAAACGACGAAGTGGCGAAAAAACATAGCTTGCTCGAATACGAAAATCCGCTAGACGATAAATTCTATACAAAAGACGCAAAACCTGCTATAATGAGCGTCGTAGTTGACAAGATAGTGCGCGACGATAAGGATTTTAAGCTAAAATACGATCCGTCTCACCCCGACGCCGACGCGAGGGGCTACGTAGCGTACCCAAATATCAATCCAGTCATCGAAATGGCGGATTTGATCGAAGCCACGCGCGCCTATCAGGCAAACGTTTCGGCATTTCAGTCGGCTAAAACGATCGCTCAAAGCGCGTTAGAATTATTACAAGGTTAAATTTTATGACAAATATAGATAAAATCGGCTCGGTCGCTTCACCGTTTGAAAAAAAAGAAGCAAAGACTCTGCAAAATCAAAAAGGCGAGTTAAATTTCGGCGACGTGCTAGATAGTTCGCTAAAAGAGCTAAACGAGATACAAATCAACGCAGATAAAGCCATCGCCGATCTAGCCACTGGTGAGGTAAAAGATCTACATCAAGCAGCCATCGCCATCGGCAAGGCTGACACGTCGATGAAACTCATGCTAGAGATCCGAAATAAGGCCCTAAGCGCATACAAAGAAATCTCAAGAACGCAAATTTAAACCTTGAATCAGCGAAAATCAAAAACAATCGCTTTATTTGCGTTTATTCTGTTTTTTATCTGCATATTTTTGGCAGTTATCTTTTACCGAGCAAATATCGAAAGACGACTGCCAAAACTAGAAACTAGCGACATAAACACGGCCCTACGCGGCAACATAATAACAAAAGACGGCTTTAGCATCACAGGTAGCCAAAAGCTCTACAAAGTGATGGTAGATACTAGAAACATCGACCCCGATAAAAAAGATCTATTTATCAAACTTTACTGTATATATAGCGGCGACGATATCAAGCGCGTAACTAAAATCATCAACAGCCAAAAAGGCGCCGTTACGCTATCCTATAAGATCGACGCCAAGGGCGCGGCGTATCTACAGGAGTTATCAAAAAAGCTGTATAGAAAAAAAATCTTTATCCCCTACGAAGACCCAAATACCGGTGCTGCAATACTGCGTAATATGAGCATAGTAGAAAGCGGCGAAAGCAGGCAATACGTCGCCGCCGACGCGCTCACTCCGATGATAGGCTACGTAAAAAAGGTCGAAAAAGACGGTATCACTAAAACCGAGGGCGTAAAAGGCGTAGAAAAAGCCTACGAATACTACATCTCCTCGATCCAAGACGCAAAACTGCTAGGCCCAAAAGATATCGGAAACAACATCATTCTTACGAGCGATTCAAATTTGGCTAACCGCGTGGACGGATACGATATCATCTTAAACGCCTCGCTTAAACTGCAAACCAGACTAGAGCAGATCATCGACGAAAAGAAAGAATTTCTAAACGCAAAAGAGATAATCGTAGGCATAATGGACTCAAAAACAGGCGGCCTACTAGCGCTTGCCAGCACCTCTAGATATAGCCCCTCAAACATCAGAAAACAAGACTACAAGTCACTAAACTCCTCAGCAACCGAGTATGCATACGAGGTCGGTTCGGTATTTAAACCGTTTATTTTCGCCCTTCTTTTAGCAAACGACAAAATCAATCCGCTCGAGCGGATAAACACCTACAACGGCGTCTACCAGCTGGGCAAACGCACAATAAAAGACACGCACCCAGAGCCATTTCTCACGGCTGAGGATATCATTGTATACAGCTCAAATATCGGCATGATACAAATCGCCCAGCGCCTAGACGGTTCTCAAATTTACTCAGGGCTTTTAAATTTCGGCTTCACACAAAAAACCGGCATCGATATGCCATACGAGCAGGTCGGAAATATGCCGCCCGTAGCCAAGCTAAATTCGCAAATTTACAAAGCTACGATCAGCTACGGATACGGTTTGCAAGCGACTTTTATCCAGCTTTTAAAGGCGTATAACGTATTTAATAACAAAGGCGTAATGGTGACGCCAAAGGTCGTGGACTCGCTCTATAAAGACGGCAAATTTTTCGTCGTAAACGACCCAAAACCGGTCGAAGCCATAAGTCAAGAAGCGGCCGAAAGGATGAAGCGCATCCTGATAAAAACCGTCGAGATCGGCACCGGCAAAAGAGCGAAGGTAGAAGGCCTAGAAATCGGCGGCAAAACAGGTACCGCACACATCGCCACGACCGGTGGCTACGCAAATACCTATAACGGCTCGTTTTTTTGATTTGTTTACGACTCACAAGGCAACAGTTACACGATAGGAGTTTTAGCCAGAGAGCCAAAGAAGCCGTATTATTATTTTGGCGCCCAGAGTGCGCTACCGACATTTAAAGCGGCCATAGAGTTGATGGTAGAAGAGGGATTTTTAAAACCGGATGAAAATTTGACAACCCCAGAGCAGGCTGCTCCGACCGCAGAAAATACAGAGAAAAAAAATACAAAATCAAATTCCAAAAATAAACAAAAAAAGAATTAACTTTCACGCATTTATATGCCATTTAATGTTGATACACTCTATTTAAATACGTTTCAATACTTATCTATGCTCAAATCTTTACGTCCCTCCTCCGACAGCCG
>NZ_CALKTQ010000213.1 GCF_937997465.1 uncultured Campylobacter sp.
GCAAACGGCAAGGGCGTAATGGCGCCTAAAATCTCAGGCAAAAGCAAGGACGAAATTTTAGCTAGACTAAAAGACTACAAAGAAAATAAAGTACCAAACAGCCTAATGAAGGGACTTTTAAACAACGTATCAGACGAGGATTTAGGCTTGTTAGCGGATGAAATTTCAAAATTTAAAGAGTAGCGGATGGATAAATATAGCACGCGTTGCACGGTCTCGAAGGTCGATTTTTTCGATACGCTGACGATAAAAAATGGTGAGGGCAAAAAAAGCCTCAGCTGGCGAGGACGCCGCCTCGTCGTGATCGCGCTAGTGCATATTTTGTTCGTGCTTTCTTACCGCGCGGATATTCAAATTTTAGAAGGCGACATCAGCGGATCAAGGATTTTAGGCTTTCATTTGACCGACGCTTTTATGAGTTTTCAGGTATTTGCCGCGACGCACGAGTTTCCGATAAATTTGATTATCGGCACGGCTACGATTTTGCTTTTTTACGCGCTCGTGGGCGGGAGGGCGTTTTGCGGCTGGGTGTGCCCCTATACCTTTTTAGGCGAGATCGGCGAGAAAATCCACGAAAATCTAGCCGCCAAAAAGATAATCAAACGCCGCGAGTTCGATCCCAAATGGCGCTACGTCTTTACCGCGCTTTTTATCGCGATGAGCTTTGCTAGCTCGCAGCTCGTGTTTGAGATTTTTAGCGTGACGGGCATAGTATCGCGCTTTATTATTTACGGTTATTTTCACGCGATTTGGTTTGCCCTTTTCGTGCTTTTGGTCGAGATTTTCTACTCCCGCAGAGGCTGGTGCCGCTACGTCTGCCCCATCGGCGCGACATACTCGCTACTAACCCGCACCAACGCCGTTAAAGTTAGCTGGAACAAAGATCGCTGCGACCACTGTTTAGTCTGCATCGATACCTGTCTCGTGCCGCACGTGCTAGAAATCACGAAGAAAAACGCTAAAACGGGCGACGACGAAAATAAAAAAGAATTTCGTCTCGTGGGCGGCGACTGCACGCTTTGCGGGCGCTGTATCGACGTGTGTCACCACGACGCGCTGAAATTTGACAACGGCTTTAAAAAGCTCATCTAAAAGGATAAATTTGATAATCTTAAAAGACATCACAAAGGCTTTTGGCTCTCAAAAGATACTCCAAAACGTAAATTTGAGCATAGAGAAGGGGCAAAAAACGGTCGTGCTCGGGCAAAACGGCGCCGGCAAAAGCTCGCTGATGCGTATAATACTGGGCGAATTTAAACCAAACAGCGGAGAGGTACGAGTAAACGGCTTTGACCCGTTTACCGCGCGCAAAGAAGCCCTTAGCGTGATATCTTTCGTTCCGCAAACGCCGCCGCCGCTTAAATTTAACCTAAAAGAGCTTTGCGAGTTCGTCTGCAAAAGCTCGGGCGTAGCGCAGGAAAATATAGAAAAATTTTGCGAGAAAATGGAGCTTGATCTAAAAGGAAATTTTCACAAGCCATTTTACAAACTCTCAGGCGGTATGAAGCAAAAAATGCTAATCGCAATCGCCTTTGCTAAAAACACCGAAGCCATGATGTTTGACGAGCCCACGGCAAATTTAGACCCAAAAGCCAGGCGAAATTTTATGGATCTACTAGGCGAGTTTGCGCGCGAAAAGACGCTGGTTTTCATCTCGCATAGGCTTGATGAGGTGCAAGGCATATCAAACCGCTACGTCGAGATGGATCTGGGGCAGATCATAAAAGACGAGCTAATCTCTCAAGGAGGCGCGCATGCGTAACTTGCTACTCATCGCCAAACTAGACGTCGCCGAGTCGCTGCGCTCGCGCTGGTTTCTCATCTATATGCTGGTTTTTATGGGGCTTATCGTTACTTTTATCTTTAGCGGCGTGACAGACTCGCGGGTGCTCGGTTTTAGCGGACTTACGCGGCTTTTGCTGCTTTTTATCCAAATTTGTATCATTATCGTGCCCATTTTCATCCTCATCTCGACCGTACGCAGCATCAGCGCCGACCGCGATACGAATCTGCTTGAGTATATGCTTAGCTTTCCCGTTAGCCTGGGCGAATACTATTTCGGCAAGGCTTTGGGGCGTATTTTCGTTATTTTCGTGCCGCTTTTGCTCTCTTTCGTTTTAGCCGTAGTTGCGGGTCTAGTTAAAAAAATAGAAATCCCGTGGGATATCCTAACCCTCTACACAGCCCTACTTTTCGCGCTTAGCTTCGTGTTTTTGTCGTTTGGATTTCTCATCTCCTCGATGATCAAAAATCAAGAAATGGGTCAAGGCGTCGCGTTTTTACTCTGGCTTATCTTGTTAGCGTTTTTGGATCTCGCGCTGATTGGCTTTTTGATGAAAACTAACGTGCGCGAGGATATCATCTTTTTTATCGCACTCATTAACCCGATCGAGGTCTTTAGGATCGCGGCGATTAGCCTATTTGATCCAAATTTAGCCGTTATCGGCGTGGCGTCAAATTTCGTGCTAAACAACTTTAGCGCGTTTGGATTTGTTATTTACTCGATTTTTTACCCGCTGATTTTAGGCGCGATTATGCTTGTTAGCGGATATTTTATCTTTAGCAGCAGGGATTTGGTGTAAATTTAGCTAGTCTGCGGTAGTCGTTTGGCGTTTAGGTAGGCTAGTTAGTCGTTTTATCAAGCAAATTTGACCGCACATGCGGATAAACCGCGATGAAACGACGCTATTTTCTACGCTATCCATAACCGCTAAAACCCAAAATTTATCATCGCGGCGAGGCGTATTAAATTTAAGTTCAAAATTCGCCTTTTATTTTATCGCGGTGATATATTTATCGGACGCCACTTTACCGACCGTCGGCTGGGTATCTTGGCCCCATATATAGTAGCTTAGCAACTGTTTTGAATAGTCGTCGTTTAAATTTAGATTAAATACAGCCATTGTTTATCCTTTGTGTTAAATTTTATTTTTTGATTTGAAATTTGCTTGGTAAATTTCAAATGATCAGGCTTTTCAGCCGCCTTTTGCCTCTCTACTTCTTAAATAATACTCTTCTAATGGATAATTTATATTTCCGCAGTTGTCTAGCTCAAAACCCTGTTTTATATCAAACGACGCCTTGTTTCTCTCCTGGTAATATTCTTTGATCTTTTCAGAAAAATTCATTCTATCAAATAAGTATTCGGGATGATTGCGTTGTATATAATTTTTATAAATTAAAACAAACTTATCTAACAATATATGAATATTTGGCCCTTTATAAGCGCCGTCTAGAGTAATTACCGGTCTATCAAATCCAGCACTCATATCGTTCAAATTTATTTTTAAATATTTCTTTGGGTCGGTTTTTTTGGCTTTTAGTTTATTCATAAAAATTTCCTCAAACGTCTCATTATTATCATGATGCGTTTTTAATATTTCAAACCAATTCGATAAATTTATACCTTCCAATTCATAATACGTAAGTTCATATTTGCTACGCCAGGAGCTACCATAGGTATTAGCTCTATAATCATTGATCATTTGCTCTAATTTTAACTCATAATCCAAATACTGCCCTATCGCTATTTTATACAACTCCTTTTTAGGTAAAATTCTATCCTCTTTGAGGCAGTA
>NZ_CALKTQ010000214.1 GCF_937997465.1 uncultured Campylobacter sp.
TGAGTAAATTAGATGAATTGATAAAAGAGTTATGCCCTAATGGAGTAGAATTTAAAAAGTTAGGAGAACTTGGAACTATTTATAATGGATTAACAGGTAAAAATAAAAATGATTTTTTGAAAATCAATAAAAACATAATGAATTAAAAAGCTTTTATAATTAGAGTATCGCGAGCTATTTTGCAATATAACAAAACAGCTCGCAACTACCAGTCAAACCCTCACGCGTCCTTGCCGTTTATAGCATACGCCGAGCGTAAAAATACGTCCGTACCCGATAACAGCGCGCTCTCGTCAAAATCAAACGCGCCGTTGTGATGCCCTGCAGCGAGCTTGGTACCGATCATCAGATAGCCGCTCTTGCCCCCTGCTTTTTGCACGGCGTGCATAAAATGCGCAAAATCCTCGCAAGCGCCGAAATTTAGATCCCGCACGATGAGCTTGTCTTTGATAAAAGGCGACTGGCGCGCGGCGCGCTCGTAGATATCGGTGATCTCCTCGCTACTATCGCCTCCGCTCGTGCCGCCGGTTAGCTTCACGTCGTACTGCACGCCGTACATCTGCGCGACGCCCACGACGATGTCCATACATTTTTTAAACATAAATTCATTTAGCTCGGTCGTTTCGCCGCGCGTTTCGCAGGCGATGTAGCCGTTTGGCGCGATGACGTTTCGCCCCTCGCCCGCTCGCAAAACGCCCACGTTTATACGCGTGACGCCGTCAGCATGTCGCGTGATACCGTGCATGGCTAGAGCAGCCTGCGCTGCGGCCAGCAGAGCGTTTGCGCCTTCTTGCGGAGCGCCAGCCGCGTGAGCCGATCTACCCGTGAAATTTACGTCAAATTTCGACGTCGCAAGAAGCTTGTTCGTACCGCAAATGATGCCGCCGCTAGTCTTTGCCTGAAAGCCGATGTGACCGCCTAGCAGGTAGTCCACGCCCTCTAGCACGCCTGCTTGCTCCATCGGCACGGCGCCTCTGGTGCCCTCCTCGGCGGTTTGAAATATAAATCTAAATTTGCCTTTAAAATCGTCCAAATTTTGCGCGATGAGTTTAGCCATCGCTAGGCCGATCGTGATGTGCCCGTCATGACCGCAGGCGTGAGTAATGCCGTCTATATCGGCTCTAAAGCCTTCTTTAAACGGTCTGTGCGCCTCATCCTTGCTCTCGGTCACGTCCACGCCGTCGATGTCGAATCTAAACGCAAGCGTCTTGCCCGGCCTGCCCGTATCAAGCTCGGCCACCACGCCTGTGAGCCCATCCTCCATCACAGGCAAAAACTCGCGCTCATCGGCGCTTAGCAGGCTTTTTGCGCGCTCCAGATATTTTTCTTTATCTTTTTCGCTGCCAAGACCTGCTCTGGCTTCGGGCTTCATTATCTCGCGTCCCATTTTTAGGCTGTAGCCGAGCTTTTTTAGCTCACTAGCGATCTTTGCCGTCGTAAAAAACGTGAAAAAACCGGTCTCTGGATGCGAGTGAAAAAACCGCCTATTTTTCACCATTTCGTCTTTTAGCGCTTCGACTTTTGCTGCCACCTCGTCCATTTTTGCTCCTTAAATTTGAAATTTTTATTATTTTACTTAAAGATATATTATACATCAAGATTAATTTTAAAAGCTTAAATTTGAGCCGAATAATGATAAATTTAATGCTGATTTTTGCGAGCCAGCTTGTTTGGCGTAAATTTGATTAATTTTACTTTTCTTACCGTGGATATTTCGGTCGGTTTTAAGACTGCGATTCGCACCAAAGCGGTACGGGTTTGGCGAGCTAGGCAGTAAAATTTGGGCGTTAAATTTAAGTTTTAATTTAAAATGTCGTCAAATTTGAACTTAAATTTACAAAACGAGACAAAGAGACAAATTTGACCTCGGTCGCCGCGCGGATCCGACTAGCCGCAAAATAAACTCCCCGCAAAAGCTAAAATTTGCCCTTCAGGCAAACTATTTTAAGCCGCTCTTTAGTTTCATTATCCGCTCGTAGGACTCCTCGATACGCTCTTTTGGTATCTGTTTGGCGCCCACAGCGTCCACGACTAGCTGCGTGACGAGCTCTGCGGTCCTGCGTCCGTCTATCTTGTAGTCGCTAAAGAGCATCACGTCGCCGCCCGCGTTGATAAAGTTTATCACCTTTTCTTGCAGCGTAAAGTCCTTTAGTCCGCCCATGAGCATGTCGTCGCTGATGACTACGCCGTCAAATTTTAGCTCGCCGCGCAGCAAGCCGTCGATGATCGCCGGCGAGAGCGAGGCCGGCAGCTCAGAGTCGCGCTGCATGAGGTAGATGTGGCCGACCATTATCATCTTGGCTTCGTTTTTGCGAACCGCGTCAAAATACGGCTTAAGCTCGGCATAGTCGAATTTTTCGATCACGACCTTTGCCGTGTGGCTGTCGGCCTCGACGTTGCCGTGGCCCGGGAAGTGCTTCATCGCAGCTATCACGCCGCGGGACTGCGAGGCTCTCATAAACTCGCTCGCATACAGCGAAACCTCGTCTATATCGGCGCTAAACGCCCTGCCGCGCGAGCCGATGATGGTGGATTTTGGATTTAGCACATCGACTACGGGAGCGAAGTTTACGTTTACGCCGACGTCTTTTAGCTGCTGCGCCATCTTGCCGTAAAGCTCGCCCGCAGCGCCCAGATCAAGCGTTTTTGCCACTTTTTGCGCCGAGATAAAGGTCTCAAAATCTTCTTTATCCTTAAATCTCGTGACCCGTCCGCCCTCCTCGTCGATAGCGATAAAAATGCCCTCTTGCGCCTCTTTAAATGCGCTTGTTAGCGCCGTGAGGTTCTTTTTGTCCGAGATATTTTTACCCAGCAGCATTACGCCTCCAAAACGCTGATATTTAGCCTCTGAAACAGCTTCTTTGGCGGTTTTAGGATCAGAGCCGTTGAAGCCGACCATTATCATTTGAGCTATCATTTTGCGAAGTGTCGGCTTTTCTTGCATTTTCGGCGCGGCATTTAGCGCAGTCGGTAAACCCGCCAAAAATAGCGCCGAAAAAAGTGCGGCTATAAATTTTTTCATACTTTTCCTTTTTTTGTTTTTGTGGATTTTACACTATTTTAGATAAATTTAAGGAATTTGGGTGAGGTTTTGAGCAAGCTGATGCGACAATACAACAAAATTGAAAATATATAAATTTGTTGTAAGTAAGAAAAATTTTTTGCACAAATTGTCTCTTGAGGATATTTGACAATATTTTCTTTAGTTGACGTTTTTTATAGCCAGTATGGACATTTTATTG
>NZ_CALKTQ010000215.1 GCF_937997465.1 uncultured Campylobacter sp.
GCTCTCAAAGTCCCAAAATAAGGGATAAAAATAGTAAAAAATTTTTAGTTTGGCAGTTTGGCAAATTTTATACGCAAGATCTCAAATTTTAGTGCAAATCCTGCCGAACTGCCGAACTAAACTAAAAGCAACTTGCAAAGTGCCATTTTATCGGCATAAAAAACTTTTTTAGTTCGGCAAGGCTCTTGCCAAACTCTGCCGAACTGAAAAAGTAAAGAAAAAAGGGGGAGAAAATCAAAGCATTTTGAAAATAGTTTGATTGTGCTGATTGCTCGTTTCTATGGTGTAAAACCTACCATCAAATCTTTTTAAAAGAAATTTTATAGCCTTAGCTCCGCACACTTGCGTTTCATCTATCTTTGCTAGTCGTTTTATCTCGTTGGTTAAATTTTGTAAATTTATACCACTTGGATTTTTGGCGATGATCTCTTTTGCGTATTCTAGGGCTTGTTTTTGCTCGTCATTTAAATCATAAAGATAAAAGTCGCCAAGACTTACGCTAAGCTCTGCAGTGTCTAATATCACGGCTTGTGGGGCGGTGTCATCTCTGCCTTTTTGTGGCTCAAGTGTTACGATAAGCTGACTGCCATTTCGCTCCCTTTTTTTGACATAGTAGGCTTCGTCTGAGCTATCTATAAAGGCGGTTGAGCCTTTATGCTCTTTGTTATCCTTATCGCTAAAACTTTGCTTATTTTGGTGATGTAAAAACCACACGCCAGCGTAATAATTACGCATCTCTTGCATGGCTGTAAGATAGGGCATGACCACTTCATCAAGGCTCATAGAACCTTTTATGAAATTTCGCATACTATCAAAGACGATGAGTGCGTCCTTATGCTCGTCGTTTGCAAATTTTGAGAGCGTGAAGATAATTGACCTTGTATCAAGGTCTTTTTCCTTTACCTTTTTAGAAAAGCTAATATAAGTTAGGTTGGGATATTCAGCTAAAATCCTATCTAAGCCACGACTTTTAAGAGTGCCGATGCCATTATCTGCGTCTATGTAATACACCTTTTTAACAGCTCCTATTTTTAGTAGATATACCGCCAAAAAAAGCGTGGTTATGCTCTTGCCGTTGCCAGCTTTGGCATAAAAGCAAATGAGCTTATTTGTCTCTATGAAGTTTGATATAAGCCATTTTTGCATATAATCCGAAATGTATTTTGTGCTAAGCGATAGGTTTGAATGGTCTAGATCTATCGCTTGGATTTTCTCACTCATCTTTTATCCTTAATATATTTATTTTTGCTTTCAAATTTTAAAAATTTCGTGTTTTATCTCATTTTTCCCCTTTTTAAAATAGTGTCTCTAGGCTATTTAAATAGTCGCCATACCACTGCATGAGCCTTGCGAGTTGCTCTTTGGTGCTACGGCTTCGCTCGTATGCGAATTTGACCGCATCGCTCTCTTTGTGGGCTAGGGCGGTCTCTATGACTTCATCGCTTATGCCCATTTGCAGAAGCTGGGCTTTGTTTTGCGTGCAAATGGTGCGAAAAGTCGCACGAAAACCGTGAGCGGTAGCTACGCCTTTGTATAATCCGCCGTTTAAATTTATGATAGCTTTGTTAAGACTATCTTTGTGGATATGCTCTTGTTTGTTAAGGGCTGGGAAGACAAAGCCGTTTTCTATAATGCAGAAATTTCTTTGCTCTTTTAGGATTTTTAAAGCGTAGGAGTTCAGGGCGACCTGATGAGCGTAGCTCATTTTCATCTCATCTGCTGGGATAGTCCAAGTCTGCTCATCAAAGTTTATGTACTCCCATTTTACGCTTGCGGTGTTGATAGGGCGATTTACGCATAAAATTTGCAAATAAATCGCTCTTTTGGTTTGCAAGTCCATCTTGCCATCACTCTTTAAGTCGTGCAGGAACTGGGCTAGGGTTTTCTCGTCGGTTATCGCACTTAGTCTGCTGTCTATGTTGTGGCGTTGTTTGTAACTACGTGAAGTGGGGAACTCTTTGTGAAGTGCTGGGATGAAGTTTTTAGCGATATAATCGTCTCGCTCAGCTATCATAAAGACTTCGTTTATATTGTCTATCAGGCGATGTATCGTCTCAAGCCTGCTTTTGTTTGGGTCATGTGGGTTAAAAATGGCACTTAGGACTTCTTTTATCTCGCTGTATCTTATATCTTTTATATCCCTTTTACCAAAGGCTGGCAAGAAGTATTTTTGGTGTCTTAGCACGACTTTTTCAAGATAGCTTTGCTTTTTACCGCTTTTTCGCTTGTGTTCTACTATCCTATTAAATAGGTTTTCATAGATGTATTTGCCTATTTGCCTGCCCCTTAGTTCATCAATGCTCAGCTTTCCGCCATTTAGCTCTCTTAGCATTTTCGTGGCTTTGGTGCGTGCCATTTGAGCTGTAAAGACGCCCTCGCGCCACTCGCCGATTTTTATAAACTGCTCTTTGTCGTATTTGCTCTCTTTGTATTTGAGTGAGAAGGTTTTTGTGCCTTTTGGATTAACAAATATGTATAGTTCTTTTGGGTTGCCGACAACTTTTTTGTATTGTGTGGATCGTGGTGCAAGATTTTTGATCTCTCTATCTTGCAGAGTGGTAGAAGCGACATTGCTCATTTTTATCCCTTTTTTGGATGATTTTTTGAGCAATACTTCCTTAATAAAATTTACTGCTTTAATTACTGCCCTAAATCCACTGAAATTAAAGCGAATTAAAAACTTGGTTAAAGTAACTTTTTGCAATTAAGTATCGCTCCCCGCTTCGCAAACAAGGGAATTAACAGCAATTTAAAGGGATTGATTTGTAGCTGAAAGGAACTTAAAATAAACTTAAATGGTGGTTAGAGGCAGAATCGAACTGCCGACACGCAGATTTTCAGTCTGCTGCTCTACCGACTGAGCTATCCAACCACGCTGTTAAAAAGAAATGTGATTTTAGCCACTTGATACTTAAATTTTGGTTAAAGGTGCAAAATTTAGCACATTTATAAAACATGAAATTTATTTTAAAGGTAATTGCCCAAATTTAGCGAGGTTTTACGGCGCATATATCGCGTTAAATTTTCAAATTTAAAATCGCTTTTTTAAATTCATCACCGCGCTCTACGTAGCTGCTAAACTGATCTAGACTCGCTGCAGCAGGGCTTAAAATGGCTATCTCGTCCAAATTTTCATCATTTGCGCCAGTTTTCGCAGATTCGTCAAATTTGAAATTTTTATCTATCTCGCCGACCGCGGTGTTTAAAAATGCGCATTTTACGGCGGGGATTTTAAACTCGCCGGCAAGCTTCATTAGCTTGTCCGTATTTGAGCCGATAGCGTAAATTTGCGCCTTAGCACCGCTCAAGGCTTCAAAAAGCGGCCGCATATCTACGCCTTTATCGTCGCCGCCTAAAATCAAATGCAAAAATTTGCCCTCATATCGCTTGACGGCTTGGATGCTTGCATCGATGTTAGTCGCCTTCGTGTCGTTGACCCACGTCCTGCCGCATGCATCGCGAAATTCTTCGAGCTTATTGCCTTCGATGACAAAGCCGTTTAGTAGCTGTACGTCGCATCTATCGAGCAAAATTTTCTGGATAGCAAGAGCTAAAAGCGCATCCATTAAAAACGGAGTTTTAAAGGCGATATCGCCTAAATTTACGCCGCAAAACTCGGCCAAATCCGCCTCGTTTTCGTAGCTTATCACCTTTGCTTTAGTCGGCGTATTGGCGTAAATTTTAGGCAGGATCGCGACCGCGTTTTCGCCCATCGTCGCTAGCGGCTTTAGCTTGGCGCGCTCATACTGGACAAAGTCGCCGTGCCAGCTGAGGTGATCTGGCGTGATCGGCAAAAGCACGTAGATACCCGGCGTCGCGGCGTTTGTGTAGTGCATAGTAAAGGAGCTGGTCTCTAGCACCCAAATTTTGGCGTTTACGTCCAGGTCTGCGAGCGGAACGCCGACGTTGCCGCCCATTGCCGAGCCGTAGCGCGCCAGCAGATGCTGCGTCATCTTTGTCGTCGTGGTTTTGCCGTTCGTGCCGCTGATCCAGACGCTAAATGGCATCTTGTCGCCGTAAATTTTATAAAAATAGTCGTATTCGCTGATGAGATTTTGCGCGTTTTTAACCAGCTCGTGGCTCGGCGGGAAGCCGGGGCTCGGGATCTCGAGGCCGCTTTTTTCGGGTATAAAGAGGTTTGGCGGCAGTAGAGTGTTGCCCCATTCGTCGCTTGAGATCTCGCTAAATTTGTCGTCATAAATGTCCCAGCCGCCGTCTTTTGCGAAGTTTTTCGCGATCGCGCGCGTTGTACCGCCGTAGCCAAATAGCGATTTTCTCATTTTCTCCCCTTTGCCCGTAAAATTTGCGTTTCTCGTCCGTGCTAAGATCGGCTTTTCACCGTTTTACTCGCGCTAAATTTACCTGATTTTTAGCGCAGTCATGGCGATCAAATTTGCCAAAACGGCGATGAGCCAAAACCCCACGATGATCTTATTTTCCACCCAGCCTTTTATCTCAAAATGATGATGTATCGGCGCCATTAGGAAAATTCTCTTTTTAAAAATTTTAAAGCTCCCGACCTGCAAAATCACACTCAGGGTCTCCATCACGAATACAAAGCCTATGATGATGAGCAGGATTTCGTTTTTCGTCATCACGCCCATTAGCCCGATATATGCACCCACGCTTAAGCTTCCGCTATCGCCCATGAAGACCTCGGCCGGATGGCAGTTAAACCACAAAAATCCCATCAGCGAGCCGATCAGCGCAGCGGCCACGACGACCGTCTCGCCCACGCCCACGATTTTTGGTAAAAGCAGATACGAGCTAAACACCGCGTGTCCGCAGATGTAGGCAAATACGCCAAGTGTCAGTAGCGAAAACACCGCAGGCACCGTAGCTAGACCGTCTAGGCCGTCGGTTAAATTTACCGCATTTGAGGCGGCGACGATAACGAGCGCCCAAAAGGCCACCGCAAAAACGCCCAGATCAAGCACGGGAAATTTGTAAAACGGTAGGTAAAATTTGCTCCCCAACTCGCCGTGTAAATACAGCATCGCCGAGACCGCAAACGCGATCAAAATTTGCACCGCAAGCTTGGCTCTAGGGCTTAGTCCGTCATGGTTTTTGCCGCCTGAAATTTTGCGATAGTCGTCTTTAAACCCAAGCGCCGTAAAGCCTGCTAGACAGATCAGCGAGGCAAAAACGAAGACGTTATCAAGGCGCGCGCAGATCACGCTCGCCCCAAGTGCGGCTCCGATAAAGACCAGTCCGCCCATCGTCGGCGTTTTGGCCTTTTTTTGGTGCGTTTGCGGAGCTAGCTCGTAGATGGGCTGGGCGGCGTTTTTGGCCTTTGCCCACGCGATAAATTTAGGCAGCGCCCAAATGGTCAAGCAAAATGCGATAAAAAACGAAAAACCCGCGCGAACGGTGATGTATTGAAAGATATTAAAATTTAATAGTTCATAAATATAGTAAAACATAAAAGCCTTTATTTTAAAAAAGGCTAATTTTAGTATAATGCCGTTAAAAAATATCTAAATTTAAGGCGAAAATTTAAAAATGGCGCAAAAAACTATTTTGGTGATCACAGACGGTATAGGATATAATGAAAGTAGCGAATTTAACGCATTTGCGGCGGCAAAAAAGCCGACATACGACTGGTTGTTTAAAAACGTGCCAAATACGCTCATAAAAACCTCGGGCCTGGCAGTGGGCCTACCTGACGGACAGATGGGAAACAGCGAGGTCGGGCACATGTGTATCGGTAGCGGGCGGGTTTTGTATCAAAATTTGGTAAAAATTTCGCTCGGTTTTGAAAACGGCTCGCTAGCCAAAAGCGAAAAGCTTTTAAATTTGTTTAAAACCTGCAAACGCGTCCACGTCGTCGGGCTCTACTCAGACGGAGGCGTGCATTCGCACCTAAGCCACTTTGATGCGATGTGCTCTCTTGCGGTCGCAAACGGCTGCGAGGTGTTTGCCCACGCGATAACCGACGGGCGCGACGTAGGCCCGAAAAGCGGGCTGGCGTTCATAAAATCGCTGCAAGAAAAGGCGCAAAATGTGGGCTTTAAGCTAGCTAGCGTTAGCGGTAGATTTTACGCGATGGACCGTGATAAACGCTGGGAGCGCGTGAAAACAGCCTACGATGCGATGACGCGAGGAGAAAACACGCAAACCGTATCGCCGCTAGAATACGTCATGCAAAGCTACGAGGCGGGCGTGACGGACGAGTTTATTGTACCGGCTGGTTTTGGCGGGTTTGAGGGTATCGGCGAGGATGATGGCGTGATATTTATAAACTTTAGAAACGACCGCGTGCGCGAGATCGCGGCGGCTTTGGGCGATGAAAATTTTAGCGAATTTGAGCGCCCTTTTGTCGTAAAAAAATTACTTACCATGACTGAGTACGACGCAAATTTCGCCTTCCCTGTATTATTTGAAAACGAAAAGCTAAAAAATACCCTTGCCGAGGTCGTCGCAAACGCGGGCCTAACGCAGCTGCACACCGCCGAGACCGAAAAATACGCGCACGTGACGTTTTTCTTTAACGGCGGCGTCGAGGAGCTCGCCCAAAACGAAACGAGAGTGCTGGTGCCAAGCCCTAAAGTCAAAACCTACGACGAAAAGCCCGAAATGAGCGCGCAGGCCGTGTGCGAGGCGGTGCTAAAGGGGATGGATGACGGGCAGGATCTGATCGTGGTAAATTTCGCAAACGGCGATATGGTCGGGCATACGGGCGAATTTGACGCGGCAGTGAAGGCGGTCGAGGCCGTGGATGCGGCGCTGGGGCGCATCGTAGCAAAAGCAAAAGAGAAAAACTACGCGCTAATCATCACGAGCGACCACGGCAACTGCGAGCAGATGAAGGACGCGCAGGGCAATTTGCTAACCAACCACACGACTTTTGACGTGTTTTGCTTCGTGATGGGTGAGGGCATACGAGCGGTAAAACCAGGCGGTCTAAACAATATCGCCGCGAGCGTTTTGGTGCTAATGGGTGTCGAAAAACCGGCCGAGATGGACGAGGCACTGTTTTAATACTATATAAATTTTAGGTAAAAGGCTTTTTAGCTTTCGTCTGATAAAATGCGAGTAAAATTTGAAATCAAGGAGAAAAAATGAAATTTAGCGGGAAAAACGTGCTAATCACCGGCGCAAGCCGCGGTATTGGCGCGCAGATAGCCAAAACCCTAGCGCAAATGGGGTTAAAAGTGTGGATAAACTACCGCTCAAAGCCCGAAATAGCCGATGCTCTGCAAGCTGAAATCATAGCAAACGGCGGACAGGCTGCGGTGGTAAAATTTGACGCGACGGACGAGGATGAGTTTGTAAAAGCGATAAATTTGATCACGGACGCCGACGGCGAGCTGGGCTACCTCGTAAATAATGCGGGCATCACAAACGACAAGCTCGCACTTCGCATGAAGACGGAGGATTTTACTAGCGTGATAGGCGCAAATTTGACCTCGGCCTTTATCGGATGCCGCGAGGCGTTAAAAGTGATGAGCAAAAAACGCTTCGGCGCCGTCGTAAACGTGGCTTCGATCGTGGGCGAGATGGGTAATGCGGGGCAAGCTAACTACGCTGCTAGCAAGGGCGGAATGATAGCGATGAACAAAAGCTTCGCCAAAGAGGGCGCGGCGAGAAATATCCGCTTTAACTGCGTAACTCCGGGCTTCATCGAGACTGATATGACGAGCGAGCTAAGCGACGAGATCAAAAAAACATACAGCGACAACATCCCGCTAAAGCGCTTCGGAAGCGCTAGCGAAGTGGCCGAAGCTGTGGCGTTTTTGCTAAGCGATCACGCCAGCTACGTCACGGGCGAGACGTTAAAGATCAACGGCGGACTATATATGTAAGCGCGTAAATTTACGTTTTTGCGAAAGTTTAAGCTAAAATATATTAAAATCACGAAATTTTTATTTTTAGGAGAAGAAAATGGCAATATTTGATGACGTAAGAGACGTAGTGGTCGAGCAACTAAGCGTGGCTCCAGATGCGGTAAAGCTTGAGTCTAAGATTATCGAGGATCTAGGTGCAGACTCGCTTGACGTAGTCGAGCTAGTTATGGCTCTTGAGGAGAAATTTGAAGTAGAGATACCTGATAGCGACGCCGAGAAACTAATCACTATAAACGACGTCGTAACCTACATCGAGAACCTAAATAAATAAGTTTTTGTAAGGAGAGATCTTGAAAAGAGTCGTAGTAACCGGGATTGGGATGATCAACGCTTTAGGGCTCGACAAGGATAGTTCATTTAAGGCTATCTGCGAAGGTAAAACCGGCGTAAAAAAGATAACCTCTTTTGACGTGAGCGATTTTCCAGTTCAGATTGCTGCCGAGATAACGGACTTTGACCCGCTTAGCGTGATGGACGCCAAGGAGGTAAAAAAGGTCGATAGATTTATCCAGCTTGGATTAAAAGCTGCTAAAGAGGCTATGGCCGATGCAAATTTCAGCGAATTTGACGCTGAAAATTTCGGCGTTAGTTCAGCTGCTGGCATAGGCGGTTTGCCTAATATCGAAAAAAACTCCAATATCTTGCTTGAAAAAGGCTCAAGACGAATTTCTCCATTTTTTATACCTTCTGCGCTAGTAAATATGCTAGGCGGCATAGTTTCGATAGAGCACGGCTTAAAGGGGCCTAATATCTCTAGCGTAACTGCATGCGCGGCATCTACTCACGCCATCATCGAAGCGGCTAAAACCATTATGGTCGGTGAAGCGCAAAAGATGCTAGTCGTAGGCTCCGAGTCTACGGTTTGCGGCGTAGGTATCGGGGGATTTGCGGCTATGAAAGCGCTTTCTACTAGAAACGACGATCCACAAACGGCATCAAGACCTTTTGATAAAGACAGAGATGGCTTTGTTATGGGCGAAGGTAGCGGTGCACTCGTGCTCGAAGAGTATGAAAGCGCTAAGGCTAGAGGGGCTAAAATTTATGCCGAGGTGGTCGGTTTTGGCGAGAGTGGCGACGCGTATCATATAACTTCGCCTTCACTCGAAGGGCCGCTTTCTGCGATGAAAAAGGCCTTAAAAATGGCTGGAAATTTACAGATCGACTACATTAATGCACACGGCACCTCGACACCGACCAATGATAAAAACGAAACTGCAGCATTAAAGGCTCTTTTTGGCGGCAATGTACCGCCGGTTAGCTCTACCAAGGGGCAAACTGGACACTGCCTTGGCGCGGCTGGCGCGATAGAGGCTGTCGTATCTATAATGGCTATGCAAGAAGGTCTTATACCGCCTACGATAAACTATACAACAAAAGACGAGGAATGCGACCTGGACTACGTGCCAAACGTGGCTAGAAAAGCTGAGCTAAACGCCGTTATGAGCAACTCTTTTGGATTTGGCGGCACGAACGGCTCTATTATATTTAAGAAGATATAATGGCAAGTTATCTAGACTTTGAGCAGGGTATCAAACAAATAGATGATGATATCGCAAACGCGAGGATTCGCGGCGATGAACACGCAGTAGAAATTCTAAATAAAAATTTAGAAAAAGAGACCGCTAAAATTTACAAAAACCTTAACGAGTTTCAGCGTCTTGCTTTAGCTCGTCATCCGGATCGCCCTTATGCTATCGACTACATTAAGGGTATGATGAGGGATTACTATGAGCTTCACGGCGATAGAGCGTATCGCGACGACGGGGCGATAGTTTGCTTTATCGGCTATATAGGCTCTAAAAAAGTCGTCGTGATAGGCGAGCAAAAGGGTCGAGGAACCAAAAATAAACTAAAAAGAAATTTTGGTATGCCTCATCCCGAGGGTTACCGTAAAGCCTTACGAATAGCTAAGATGGCTGAGAAATTTGGACTTCCTGTACTGTTTTTGATTGATACTCCAGGCGCGTATCCAGGCGTTGCGGCTGAGGAGCGCGGTCAAAGCGAGGCGATCGCTAGAAATTTATTTGAATTTGCAAATTTAAAAACTCCGATGATAGCCGTCGTTATAGGCGAGGGGGGAAGCGGCGGAGCTCTAGCTATAGGCGTAGCCGATAAGCTAGCTATGATGCGAAATTCAGTTTTCTCGGTTATCTCGCCGGAGGGTTGCGCAGCTATACTTTGGAACGACCCATCAAAACAAGAGCAAGCTACTAAAGCACTAAAAATAACTGCTGACGATCTAAAAAGCTTAAATTTGATAGACGACGTCATAGAAGAGCCGATAAATGGCGCTCACAGAGATAAAGAGACTGCCGTAAAAGCGCTTGCGAGTTATTTTATAACCGAGCTAGATAAACTTGAAAAGCTAAAAGTAGATGAGCTTTTAAACGCCAGAATAGCTAAAATCTTATCTGCAGGCGCATTTGAAGAGGGCAAATAGCGCTAAAAAATAGTACTCTTACAAAAAGTTGCTTGAACTTTTTGTAAGTTGCTTATTTATTTCCGAATTATTCAAATTTGCACGAGTCTTACAGAAAATATTCGTAAAACCAAAATAATCTTACTAAAATTAGTTTAATGGCTTCTTGGCACAAAATACCTGTTTTATAATTTTATGTTATGTAGAAAAGTTATAAAATAGTATTTAGAAAATGCATTTGGGTCAAAAGATGGTTTGAAAAATAAATTTGGCCACATAAGTTTTAAATTTGCAAATTTGAAACTTACCCGCCAGCCGCCTTTAAATTTATTCTGAAATATCCTTATCAAAATATTTCATTGATATTTCTTTTAGCTTGCCCTCGGCTCGTAGCTCGTTTAGGGCTTTGTTTATCGCTTCCAGTAGTTCGGCGTTGCCTTTATGTACGACTACGGCCGTATACATCGTGTCCTCGCCCGCAACTATAAGCTTTATAGGCGCTTTTGGGTGTTGCTTTTTGTAGTCGTAGAACATCACGGCGTCGTCTATCGTGTCGTCGGCGCGCTTGGTGATTATGAGATTTATCTGGTCGCTTAGGCTATTGGCTACGACGAGCTTTGCGCCGTATTTCTAGACAGTTGGGATCCACATGCTATTTACTGAGTGCGTCGAGCGTTTGCCCTTTAGATCGGCGAAGCTCTTGATATCGTCGTCATCCTCGTGCACGATAATCGCCGAGTACGAGGTCATGTATGGCACGGAGTAGTCGTACTTTTTCTTGCGCTCTTCGGTAATGCTTACTTGGTTAAACACGGTGTCCGCCTTGCCCGCGTCAAACGCCGCTAGCATCGCGTTCCACGAGGCTTCGATAAATTTAGGCTTTAGGCCTAGTTTGCCTGCGACCGCCCTTGCGATCTCGACGTCGTAGCCCATCAGCTCGTCTTTTTCATTGTGAAACAAAAACGGCGAATACACTCCCTCGGTAGCGATAGTGATCACACCATCCTTTTTGATCTGCTCGAGCGATTTTGCGCTGGCTAAATTTAAACAAACGGCAAGCGCCGCACCTAGTTTTAAAATTTGTCTTAGCTTCATGCTAACTCCTTTTGTGAAATTTGAAAATAAAATCGTAAAAATCGCGATCGCGATATAAATTTAAATTTGACGGACCGATAAAAAGCCGACAAAACCCGCCGTAACGCAAGCCCTATCCCTCGCAAAGCTTACCGCATGCGTCGGCGCGGCACCTGCCGCAGTGAGTCATTTGGTGAATGGAGTCGCCGATTAGCTTTCGCATGCTGCGAATTTCTTCGTTTGATGGCGATTTTATATTTGCAAAAGGGGTGTCATGCACGGGGATCATCGCCATGCAGTTCATGATATCGGCCTGCCACTCTTTGGCCTTTTTCGCGATTTCGGGGACGTGATCCATATTGACGCCGGGGATTACGACCGTATTGATCTTTACGATCATGCGGGCTTCTTTTAGCTTGCGGATCCCTTCCTCTTGGCGCTCCCCAAGAATTCTAGCGCCATCCTCGCCGCGATAAATTTTGTTTTTGTGGCGCACCCACGCATAAATTTTGCCGCCCACTTCGGGCGTTACGGCATTAACGGTCACCGTCACGTGGCTCACGCCGATTCGCACGATATCGTCCACATGCTCGGGCAGAGCTAGGCCGTTTGTGGATAGGCAAAGTAGGGCATGAGGGAAGCGGGCTTTGCATTTTTCAAAGGTCGCTAGGGTTTTGTCGGCATCGCACATAGGATCCCCGGGTCCTGCGATACCGATGACCGAGATGTCTTGCCTAAATTTAAATAGATTTTCCACGTACTCTACGGCCTCGTCCGGGCTCTGCACCCTCCCGGTTACGCCGGGGCGATTTTCGTTTGCGCAATCGTAGATGCGGTTGCAAAAATTGCATTGGATATTACAATGCGGCGCTACGGGAAGGTGCACGCGCCCGTAGGCGGCGGACGCTTTTTTGCTAAAGCAGGGGTGGTTGTCGAAGGAGGGTTTGGCGAAAAAATTCATCAATCTTTTTTCCTTCCGAATTTGATGGCGTCCGCGTGGCAAACGTCCATACAATCGCCGCAGTTCGTGCAGTTCATCTCGTCCGGTCTCGTGCCCATTTCGCATTTGCGCAAACAGGCGTTGCAGTTGTCGCAGGCGCTCGTTTTATAAACGCGAAATATTGAAATTTTACGCAGCAGCTCCATTATGCCGCCGCTAGGACAGGCGAAGCGGCACCATAAATTTGCGACGATCAAGGACGCAGCGATGAGAGCTGCGACGACGGCAGTGCGAACCGCCCAGTACCAGTCGGAAAATTTAAAGGACATGATAACGGCGTTTAGGTACTCGTCGCTGGTGCGGATAGGGATCATAACGCGAGGGTTGCCGTAGATAAAATATACGCCCGCGCTAAGCAAAACGGCTAGAACCATGCCTATCTGCGCATATCGTAGCTTCCTGTTATTTTTTAGCTTAAGCTTAAAAGCGGCAAATTTGCCGAGCATTTGATTTACGAATCCGCCCGGGCAAAGCCAGCCGCAAAACGCGCGCCCAAGGAAAATAACAAGCACGGGGATAAACAGCCAAAAGCCGAAAAACACGGTCGCGATCCGCCCCCAGCACGTAACGATCGGACAGGATTGGCAGTTTACGAAAGGCACGATAAAAGGGCATCTAAAAATCCCGTAATACGCCCATTGCCCGATCGCGCCGATAAAAATCAGCTGCACCAATCGACGAATTTTAGTTAGCCTAGAGACTTTTTTCATCTTTGCCATATTTACGATACTAAACATCTTTTACACCAAACCTTTCTATGAGTTCAAGCCCGCGCGCCGAATGGATGGAGGTAAAGCCGTGCCGCTCGAAAATTTCCTGCCCGTCCGAGCAGACGAAGTCCGCAAAGTCATCGGCAAGCTTCTCGTCTTTTACGTATTTCATGATATTTAGCGTAAAGGTAAGCGGCCCCGGCGGGATGAGTTTCTCGTCGATAGGCATATATTCGATCCTATCTTTAAACCTATCGTGCGTCGTTAGGCGCTTTTCGATGATGGACGCATCGCCCTTTCCGTCTACTAGATCGCACATCATGGTAATAACGCACGCTCCGTTGGCGACCATATTTTTCATAACGGGCCCCGTGAGACCTGAATTTTTCAAAATTCCCTTTACCGGTCCGCTACCCGGAGGCGATGCCCTTAGCGGCAGCATCACCCGCACGCCGGGCTCTGCTAGATCCTTCAGATCGCGAATGCCCGCGGGATTTCCCTTCGGCACTACTAAAACGTAGTCGGTAAAACATAGCGGTCTAAAGCGGAGGCTAAGGCCAGCCTTACGCAGTTTTTGAGACAGCTCCAAAACGCGAGCGCCGAAAACCTCCGTCTTGCCTTGCAAGGCTAGCAGCGACTTTCCGAGCGCACCCGCAAAGGCGCCGGTGTACTGGATATTATGTCCCGTCCTTGACTCATAAATGGCGTTTAGCTCGTTAAATGCTTCGGACAGTCCTCCGCACGACCAAACCTGCAGGGAACCTGGCTTAAACGGCGTGAAGCCGGCGAGCATCGATTCGGGTCCGGCGATGGCGGCTGCCGCTAAAGCTCCTTTTAAAAAGCCGCGACGAGATTCGTCTATCTCCTTAAATTTCATGCAACCTCTCCTTTCTTTGGTTTGTTTTTAAATTTAAAAAATTCTTCATTTCAAAATTTCAAACAGTATCGATTAAAGTAGCTCGATAAACGCTTCCAAGCGCGTGCGTATCTGCCCGACGTCTTGTTTTGAATAATCGGTCTCTAGCGACATATAGTTCGCTCCCGCTTCGCGGCTCGCCTCTTTGATCTTGTTCGTCTCGATCGCGTAGGTGTGGCAGCCGCTTAGCACGACGTCGATGACGCCGTCTGCTTGATACTCGCGGATAAATTCCTTGATAATATCCGAGCGTGCGTCGTTTTGATACATCACCGAACATGGAATTTTAAGGTAGCGCTCGGCGATATTTGCGACTAGATCGCCTTCGGTTTGCGCTTAGCGAGGACGGTCTCGGCAAATACCGTGCATAGGGGCTTAGTTTGATCGCGGGATTTTTGCGGGCGGTTTTGTAAATTTCGCTTAGCTCTAGCCCCA
>NZ_CALKTQ010000216.1 GCF_937997465.1 uncultured Campylobacter sp.
TCACCGATAAATTTAAATTCTAAAATATTATACAATCTTTTTATAAAATTTAACTTTTAAGCTTAAAGAATATACAATTTATTTTAATTAAATTTTATAAAAGGACAAACGTGAAAATTTTTTCAAAACCATGCGGAGATTATCAAACCAACTGCTACGTAGTATCCAAAAACGGGCGCGATATTATCATTGATCCAGGTCAAGATTCATATGACTTTGTCGTTAAAAATTCACACGCGCCACTCACTATTTTAAACACTCACGGGCATTCCGATCACGTTCTTGACAATGTTAGCTTAAAAAATTTTTTTAATGTTCCAGTTTACATCCACAAAGACGATAATTTCATGCTTCACGACGATCTTTGGGATGCGGGTCAGCAGCCGATGCACGACGCGATTTGCGTCGGCGGAGCGAAATTTGAGGATGTTAAATTTAACATAGAGGACTTTGAGATCGAGTTTATGCACTTTCCTGGGCATACGCCAGGATGCTGTATGGTGCGCGTGGACGACGTTATCTTTAGCGGAGATTTTTTATTTAGAGGTTCGATTGGGCGCTATGATTTTCCGTTTTCAAACGCCGAGGATATGCGCCAAAGCTTGCTAAAATGCAAAAATTTGCAAGGAGATTTTGTACTGTATCCAGGCCACGGAGATAAAACGACGCTAAAAGCCGAGCAGGCGAATTTGGACTTTTGGATAAATATGATCGGTAGGGAGATGAGATTTTAACGGGTCAAATTTGGGCTTTTAAAATTTCAAAATAACCGCGCCAAATTTTAAAAGGTAAATTTGACGGCGGTCTTTTTAGCGTTAAATTTATGCAGATTTTGCCAAAATACCGCCGAAAAAGACGACGCTAAATTTACTGCGCCGTCAAATTTCATCAAATTTGACAGAGCTTACGCGTTTTGCTTCGCCTCTTCTTTGCGTTTTGCTTCGTTTCGTCTTTGTGCGGCTTGTTTTTGCAAGTTCGTTTTGTAAATTTTAAAGATATGATCCTCTAAAATCACGACCTGAAAAGTCCCCTCAAATACCTTTATATCGTTCGTCGTGCCGGTTACTCGCACCTCGCGTTTTTTACTCTCGTTAAAGTGTGAGCGCGCGTCAAATTCGATCGCTTCGTTTAGCTTGGTCGGCGCGAAAAAATGTATCTTAGCCCCGATAACCACGCTAAAAGTCTCATTGACCGCCGCCATCGCCGCGTAGCTAGCCGCTGAGAAAACAAATCCGCTGTGTATGAGCCCCTCGCTATCGGCGACCATGTCGCTAGTGGCGAAAAAGCGCGTTTTGGCGCGGTTTGACTCGAGCTGCGTCACGGCGCCACTAAGACCGATTTTTATATTCGGCGAGGTTTTTAGCTCGTTGCGAAACGGATTTTCATCCTCTGGCAGTACGACCCCGTCGCTACTGTTGTCGTCGTAGATATTTTCGTCCATTTTTCACCTTTTTATACGCTTAGTTTTAGATAGACCCGTTTTGGCGCGGGATAGCCCTCGACCGTGCGCGCCGGGTCTGTGGGATCGAGGAAATCGCCCAAACTCTGACCCAAGATCCACTCCGTTTTTCGCTGCTCGTGCGCGTCCGTCGGCTTTGTAGCCAAAATTTGCGCGTCTTTAAAACTTGCCCTCTCACACCAGTTTAAAAGCGCCCTAATAGTCGGCACGAAGTAGATATTTGGTATCTTTGAGTAGGTATTTTTGGGGCTCAAGGCAAAATCGCCCTCCATATCAAGATACATCGTGTCCAAAAATAGCTCGCCGCCCGCATTTAACGCGCCTTTTAGCTCTTTTAGCGTACGCACCGGATCGCTTCTGTGATAGAGCACGCCCAGACAAAACAGCACGTCAAATTTGACGCCGTAGTGCGGCAGATGCTCGACGCCTAGCAGCTCGTACTCTATGCCCGAGCGCGCAAACGCGTCGATAAATTTAAACTGCAAAAAGCTCATCACGCCAGGATCAAAGCCAATCAGCTTTTTCGGGCTCTGGGGCAACATACGAAAGAGATAGTAGCCGTTGTTGCAGCCGATATCGCCCACGACCTTGTCCGCTAGATCCATGTGCGGCGCGAGTAGGTTAAATTTGACAAAACTCCTCCACTCGCTGTCGATAAAGATATCGTCTATCTTAAACGGCCCCTTGCGCCACGAGCGTAAATTTAGCGCCGTTTGCAGCGTCTCTTCGCGCTCCGCTGGCGTTAAATTTGCACTTATCTCGACTATATCGTCAAATTTGAGCTCAAATTCGCGCCCCTTAAATTTAGCCGCCAGCTCCTCTATCTCACGCATCAAAGGTGCGTAGGTTTTGCCCGCCAGCTCTCTAGCCTTCGCCGCTCTAGCCGCTTCTAAACTCATCATTCCGTCCAGTCGATGATGTTTTTAGGGCACTCTTTGTGATAGACGCCCGTCGCGTCGTAGTACTCCTTACACTCGTTGTAGTACTTCGTCGTCACGCCGCGGTCGTTTAAAAACACGCAACCGCCAAGCATAGCCGCCAGAGCCGAAAAAAATAAAATTTGCGCTAGAGTTTTCATTTGAAAAATTTAGCGTGCTTTTTCTTCATATATTCGACGACTTCAAGCACCTCGTCCACGCCTTCGGCATCGCTGCTCTCCAGTGCGTCGTCGATGCACTCAATGTAGGTCTCTACGGCGTCCTCGAGCCTATCTTTTTTCACGCCGGCATAATACAGCATCGCCTCTAGCATCATCGAAAGCTCGTAGCTTAGCTCGTCCACGGTAGGTTCTATTTCTTTCATTTTCTATCCTTGCAAAATCGTTTTTTTAGTTATTAGGTCGGTTATCTGCGCCTTTACGTTTTCATAGCTAAAGCTATCCTTAAAGCCCGCAAAAAGTCCGCCGCTAGCGTTCACGTGTCCGCCGCCGCCGACTAAATTTTTAGCCATCTGGCTGACATCTACTTTGCCATTAGCGCGAAAGCTCAGCGTCTTTTTGCTCGTAACGTCGATGAAAAAATCAATATCGGGGTTCGCGACTAAAAAATCGTTGCCGATAACCGAGGTGTTACCGATATTGTAGGTCAAAATGCCGTTAAGGTCGTTATACTTTATGCTAAATTTCTCTTTTTCCTCGCTTAGCTTTTTTACGACGAAGGCTGAAATCAGGTTGCTTAGAGTGTCGTTTTTATCCTCTTTGAAAAAGTCCTTTTTAAATCCGAAAATCGCCTCGTCAAGCCCGACATAGTCGTCTCCCGCGTCAAAAAACTCCCGCGCGCGCTCGATAAGATAAAAAAGATAGCGTGAATTTTCAGCCTCAAACATCGTTTTGTTTATCTCTTTTGCGTTTGCGACGAGTCCGAGTCCGACCTTGCCCATTTCAAAATTTACGTCCTCTTTTAGCCAGATATCCACGGCATTTACGACGTCGCTAAAGTGATTTAGGCTCGCATCTACGCCGTAAATTTTAGCGAAAAAATCATGCGTGATCTTGGTCGCACACCTTGAGCTATCTAAAAAATACCAGCCAAATTTGCTCGCGCATTCGGCTCCGCTTTGGTGGTGATCGAGGAGCAAAATTTTAGCGTTTTTATTTACGAGCGCCTTCTCGTAGGCTTCGCACTGCTCCACGGTTAAATTTAGATCAGTTATCAGGATAAGCGCTTTTTCGTCATTTTTAATCACTTCGTCTTTGCCGTGATTTTCGGACGCATTTTGCGAGTTACCATTTTGCTCGCTGATTAAATTTGACTGCGTCTGGGCTACGCTTTTATCAGAAATTTGAGCCAAAATTTGATCAAATTTCTCGTCGATCTCCTTGCCGTAGTTTGAGTTGTAAAATTTAACGTTTTTAAAATAGTGATTCGTTATTACCTGCGCGCCGTATCCGTCCAGATCGGTGTGCGAGAGGTGGTGGATGGTCATTTTATTCCTTACAAATTTGATATTTCTATCGTGCCTAGCGTCTCAAACGGCGTATTTGCCGCGACTTCGGCAAAGCTAAGCACCGTGATATCTATGGCGAAATTTGCACAGATATCAGCGATAAATTTACGCAAGCTAGGCTCTACGCAAAGTATCATCGAGCCGTATTCCGAGATCGGCCGCTTCGCCCTCGCCTCACGCAGAGCCTGCACGATCGCCGAGGTCTGCGAGACGTTTATCATCAGGTGATACGCGCCGTCTTTATACTGCACGGCGTCGATCAGCTTTTGCTGCGCGGCTGGCTCCATCACGTAGAAATTTAACCGCCCGCCCTCATCGACGTAAAGCGAAGTGATAGCACGAGCAAGCGCGGTGCGGACGTGCTCGACGATCATATCGAGGTTTTTGCTAACCTCGGCGATGTCGCTTAGCGCCTCTAGGATGCTTAGCATATCTTTTATCGGGATGTGGTCTTTTAGCAGCGCTTTTAGCACCTTTTGGATAACTCCGATAGGCGCGATGCGCAGCGTATCCTCGACGATGACGGGGTACTCTGATTTTAGCTTGTCGAGCAAATTTTGCGTCTCTTGGCGGGTTAGGAGCTCGGCGGCGTTTTGCTTTATCAGCTCGCTCATGTGCGTGGAGATGACGCTCGCGGGATCTACGATCGTGTAGCCGCTTAGTATCGCGTCCTCTTTTACGCCCGCATCGATCCATAGCGCATCGAGGCCAAACGCGGGCTCTTTAGTCGGGATGCCTTCGATATTGTCGCTAACTAGCCCGCTATCCATAGCTAGAAATTTATCCGCGTAAATTTCGCCCTGCCCGATCACGACGCCTTTTAGCTTAAAGCGATATTCGTTTGGCGGTAGCTGAAGGTTGTCGCGTATACGGATCTTTGGCATCAAAAAACCAAGCTGTGCCGCGATATTTCGGCGCATCGCTCGTATGCGCTCGATGAGATCGGTCTCGGCGATCTTTAGCAGGCCATATCCTAGATCAAGCTCTAAAATTTCAAGCTTTAAGATATCGTTTATCTTGGCTTCCTCTTCGCGGGCGATCTCCTCTTCGCTTTTTTTAGGCGGTTTAGGCGCTGCCGGTCCTTCCTCCTCGCCTTGGGTAGAGCTTGCGCTTTGGGCCTTGGCGGTCAAATTTATCTTACCCTCTTTTACCTCTTTCATTATATAACCCATACTTAAAAACAGAAGCGAGATAAAGCCCAGAGATAGCGTCGGAAGCCCGGGAACCAGGGCAAATATAAATAGTATAAAGCCGACTATCAAAAGCGTTTTGTATTCGCCTAGCAGCTGCGTTAGCGAGCCCTCGGCGAAATTTTCATCGTCCTTGCTAGCGCGCGTGATGATAATCGCCGTAGCCGTCGACGTGATGAGGCCCGGGATCTGACTCACTAGACCGTCGCCAATAGTTAGGATCGTATAGTTTTGCGCCGAAGTAGCCATGTCTAGGCCGTACTGAAACGAACCGATGAGAAAGCCGCCGACGATGTTTATGATCGTGATGATGATGCCAGCAACCGCATCGCCTTTGATAAATTTAGACGAACCGTCCATCGCACCGTAGAAATTCGCCTCGCCGATGATGGCTTCACGGCGCTCTCTGGCTGTCTTTTCGTCGATCAGACCAGCGTTTAGATCAGCATCTATCGCCATTTGCTTACCGGGCATAGCATCTAGCGTAAATCTCGCCTGTACCTCGCTCACGCGCGTCGAACCCTTGGTAACGACCATGAAATTTATAAGAACTAGGATCGTAAAGACGATCACGCCGATGACGTAGTTGCCGCCTACGACGAACTGCCCGAAGCTCGATATTATTTCGCTCACGGCATCGGGACCGTTGTGTCCTTCGCTTAAAATCATACGCGTAGTGGCGATGTTTAGCGAGAGTCTAAAAAGCGTGATGATGAGAATAAGCGTCGGAAACGTGCTAAGATCGGTAGGCTTTGGCACGTAAACGGCGATCAGGATAATGAGCACCGAGATAGAAATAGAAAGCGCAAGAAAAAAATCCAAAACCGCGCTAGGAAGCGGCACGATAATGATCGCTAGGATGGCGATTATGACGCCGACGATCGTGAGCCCTTTAAACCTTACGATAGGCTCTAAAAACGGTGCGACCAGGGTTAGGATATTGCGCTTTTGTTTTGCCAAAATTTACTTCTTGATTATATTTGCTAACGTAATTGTATCTAAAAAATCGTCAATTTTAGACTGAAGAGCGCTAAACATCGGCCAAATTTGGCATATTCCGCCCTTACTAGATGAGCAACCATCGGCCGAGATCGAGCACTCAAATACCGCCATTTTACGCTTTTCAGCGCTTTCTATTATCCTTTTTATGCTGATTTCTTCAGGCTTTTGCGCGAGCATAAATCCGCCGTTTGCGCCCTTAAACGAAACCAAAATTCCCTCTCTAGCCAAATTTTGCAAAATTTTAGCCAAAAAGCTTTTTGATATCTCAAGCTCGCCCGACATCGTATCGACATCTGATGGAGCGTCTTTTTGCGCTATGTAAATCAGCGAAAGCAGCGCGTATTCGCTTGCTTTTGTCAAAAGCATAAATTCCCCTTAAATTTTTTGCGGATATTTTATTAAATTTTATCTGCAAATTTGATTAAATCAATATTTTTTAAAACAGGTGCCGCATTTTTTGATTTTTATGATATAATCGCCTTTTTTAATCTCACCAATCAGGAGGTCATTATGGCTTTGGATTCGGCTAAAAAAGCAGAAATTGTTGCGAAATTCGCTAGAAAAGAAAAAGATACGGGTTCTCCGGAAGTTCAGATCGCGTTGCTAACAGCAAGAGTCGAGGAGCTAACCAAGCACCTAAAAATCTACAAAAAAGATCACTCGTCTCGCCTAGGACTACTTAAAATAGTCGGCCGCAGAAAACGCTTGATGAAATATCTAAAAGCTAAAGATTACGCAGCTTACACAAAAGTTATCGCTGAGCTAAATCTCAGAGATAAATAATCCCAAGCCCTAAATTTGGGGCTTTTCTTTCAAATTTTACTTCTTATTATTTTCAAAATTTAGATTCCTAAAATTTAGCAAAAAACCAAATTTACTATCCTATTACATTAAATAGATTTAATTTTTCCCGCATACCGCTCATTTTACTCAAATTTTACCTTTCCAAAATTGAGCTAACTACGCTAAAGTTATCTAAATAAATTTTTTAAACTCTAGCCCTTGACAATTATCCGCTCAATGTTGTATAATGCGCCTAGCAATTTAAAGGAGAGAGTGCTAATATGATAAAGGTGAGCAAGCGAGATCTGATACTTGATTCTATCATTCAAGCTTATCTTAGCGACAACGCTCCAATCGGCTCTAGCGAGCTTGGTTCGCGCATGGCGATGTCGATCCCGGCCTCTACGATCAGGGTTTATTTTAAAAAGCTCTCCGACGAGGGCGCGATCACGCAGTTTCACGTTAGCGGCGGCAGGATACCGACGGCAGCGACAATGAGGGATTATTGGCGAGCTAGATTAAATTTCGATGAGACGCTAAATATCGCAAATCCAAGCCTGCTAAAGTTGCTAAGCGATGAATTTGAAATTTACGCGATGGTTTTTGAAAACAAAACCCAAACGCTAAACGAGGTCTTAAATTTAAACAATAGATTTTTGATTTTGAGCTTTAGCGAGGACGAGATAGCGCTCAAATTTAACTCGAAGGTAGAGAAATTTTTGAGCAATCTCATCGGCATAGACCTCGATAGGCTCGAGCTTACCTGTATGCAGGTGGGCCTAAACGAGCTAAGAAATAAGATAGCTGAGCTAAAGCGCAACAAAATTCGCTTTTTAGAAAACGAAAAGGTAGCGCTTGAAATTTTCGGCAAGAGCTTTAAAAACGCGCTAAGCCCTAGTCTTGAGATGGTTTTTGACTCAAATTTAGTCTTTTTCGGCGAAAATTACCTAGGCATGAAGCTTGGCGTAAATTTTGACGGCAAAGAGGCTAAAATGCTTTGCGCGGGCAGCATTTATAATGATTATGAAAGATTTTTAAACAACCTAAAGGAGGCGGCATGAACGAGAATGAAAACGTAGAACTTGAGCAGCAAATCCCGTCAAATTTTGACGAGAGTATCAGCTTTGAGGGCCTTGACGCGAAATACGTCGAGCTTCAAAAGCAGCTCGAGGAGCTAACGGATAAGTATTATAGAGCCAACGCGGACTTTGAAAACATCAAAAAGCGTTTTGAAAAGGAAAAAGCGGACATCGCAACGTATGCAAACGAGAAATTTGCGCGGGATCTGCTTCCGGTGATAGACGCGCTTGAGATGGCGGTAAATTTTGAAACCGAAGGCGACGAATACGCGGCAAAAATCAAAGAGGGAATTTATATAACGATAGATCAGTTTAAAAAATGTTTCGAGAAAAACGGCATCACCGCGATCGAAGCGAACGAGGACTTTGATCCGAATTTCCACAATGCTATGCTGCAAGTAGAAAGCGAAGACGTGGAAAAAGGCAAGATCGTACAAGTGATACAAAAAGGTTACCTCATCAACGGCAGAGTTTTGCGCCCTGCGATGGTGTCGATAGCGAAGTAAAATTTGAAAGAAAAATTTAATAAAAAGGATAAACAATGGCAAAAGTAATAGGTATAGACCTAGGAACGACGAATTCATGCGTAAGCGTGTATGAGAGAGGCGAAAGCAAGGTAATCCCGAACAAAGAGGGTAAAAACACGACTCCTTCGGTTGTGGCGTTTACCGATAAGGGCGAAATTTTAGTAGGCGACAGCGCAAAACGCCAAGCCGTCACAAATCCTGAAAAAACCATATACTCTATCAAAAGAATAATGGGTCTAATGAGCAACGAGAAAAACGCTCAGGAAGCTAAAGCTAGGTTGCCGTACCACGTCGTAGATAGAAACGGCGCGTGCGCTATCGAGATCGCGGGCAAAGTCTACACTCCGCAAGAAATCTCCGCAAAAGTGCTCATAAAGCTAAAAGAGGATGCGGAGAGCTATCTGGGCGAAACAGTCGTAGACGCCGTCATTACCGTGCCTGCGTACTTTAACGACAGCCAAAGAAAAGCGACAAAAGAGGCGGGAACTATCGCTGGACTAAACGTGCTTCGCATCATAAACGAGCCAACTGCGGCGGCTCTTGCTTACGGTCTAGATAAAAAAGAGTCCGAAAAGATCATGGTTTACGACCTAGGCGGCGGTACGTTTGACGTTACCGTACTAGAAACCGGCGATAATGTGGTCGAGGTTTTAGCTACGGGCGGTAACGCATTCCTGGGCGGCGATGATTTCGATAACCGCCTAATCGACTGGCTAACGAGCGAATTTAAAAGTGACTCGGGTATCGATCTAAAAACCGACGTGATGGCTATGCAGCGCCTAAAAGAGGCAGCCGAAACGGCCAAAAAAGAGCTTAGCTCGGCTCAAGAAACGACTATAAATTTACCGTTTATCACTGCTGATGCTACGGGTCCTAAACACCTCACAAAAACGCTAACTAGGGCCAAATTTGAGGGTATGATCGAAGATCTGGTCGCGCAAACGATCACCAAGATAAACGAGGTCGTAAAAGACGCCGGCCTAAACAAATCCGATGTCAAAGAGATCGTCATGGTGGGCGGTTCGACGCGTGTGCCTTTAGTGCAAGAAGAGGTCAAAAAGGCGTTTGGCAAAGAGCTAAATAAAAGCGTAAATCCGGACGAAGTCGTAGCTATCGGCGCGGCGATCCAAGGCGCGGTCATCAAAGGCGACGTGAAGGACGTGTTGCTCCTAGACGTCACTCCGCTAAGCCTAGGTATCGAGACTCTAGGCGGCGTGATGACAAAAATCATCGAAAAAGGCACGACTATCCCGGTTAAGAAAAATCAGGTATTTTCAACCGCCGAGGATAACCAAAGCGCCGTCACGATCCACGTACTACAAGGCGAGCGCGAATTTGCCCGCGACAACAAATCTTTAGGTCAATTCAACCTTGAAGGCATCAACCCTGCTCCACGCGGTATGCCACAAATTGAAGTGACCTTCGACATCGACGCAGATGGTATCATCCATGTTTCTGCGAAAGACAAAGGCACAGGTAAAGAACAACAAATTACTATCAAAGCGTCTTCCGGTTTAAGTGATGAAGAAATTCAACAAATGGTGCGCGATGCCGAAGCGAACGCTGAATCCGACCGTAAATTTGAAGAATTGGTACAAGCACGCAATCAAGCGGATCACTTAGTTCACAGCACGCGTAAACAATTAGACGAAGCGGGTGATAAAGTGCCTGCGGCAGATCGCGGTACCATCG